>CAZSLG010000007.1:0-17870 GCA_964607745.1 uncultured Gammaproteobacteria bacterium
GTTGGCGGATTTTTAGACTAGAAAGTTGACGGAGAGCGTGGAGGTCCTGACAGGTTTTTCGAACCAATTCCATATTTGTTTCCAGTTTGGTGTCGATTGATTTTTTATCGATTTCGGGCCAGGATTGAAGGTGAACTGACTCTTTTGTTTTTGGGTGAAGCGTTTGGAAAAATATTTCGCTAATAAATGGTACGAGTGGGGATAAAAGAAGAATTGTTTGATCAAGGCAGGTAAAAAGAACGGGAAGGAGGTCTTTTCGATCCCGTGAACGACGGATATACCATTGGGATAAATCTTCAATAAATTTTTCGATTTGGATCATGGCTGTCTGATGGTGATAATTATTCAGTGAGGTTTCAGAGATCAATTTAGTCGATTCAAGGCGAGAAATAATCCAACGGTCGAGGATGTTGGTACTAGGGGTTGATTTTTCTGGCTGCCAATTTGTCAAATTGGCGTAAGTAATGAAGTATTTTACTGTATTCCAAAGTAACAAAATATATTGACGACGAATTTCATCGGTATTTTTGTAGCCAAAATGAAGATTAAACTCAGGTTCTTGATGGCAATAGAGCCATCTCATGTTATCGACCCCGATTTTAGCAACGGCATCATCAAACCAAATGGCGTTGCCTTTGCTTTTGTGCATTTCTTCACCTTTTTCGTCTTTAACAAGGGCATAGCCGAGGACAGATTTGAAAGGGGCAGAGTCTTCAAGAGCGGTAGCCATGGCGATGAGTGAGTAGAACCAATTTTTAAATTGTCCCGGGAAACATTCGGTTATAAAATCACCCGGAAACCATTTTCGCCAGTACGATTTGTCGTCAAGATAACTGAGTTTTTTTGTTTTTGGATCAACTAAGGTGGAAAAAGAGACAATGCCAGCATCGAGCCAAGGATTGCCTACATCGGGGATGCGACTAGCCTCTTGTCCACATTTGGAGCATTTAATTTTTACTTGGTCTATCCAGGGGCGATGAGGTGAATGACCGGAAAATTCTTCCCAGCCAGAAACAGCGGCCTGGTGCAAATTTTCTTTTGAGCCAATAATTTCAAAATGACCACACTCACATTCCCAGATGGGAAGGGATAGACCCCAATAGCGTTTTTTACTGATGAGCCAATCGTGCATATTGTTAAGCCAATCAAGTTCTCTTTTGGTGCCAAATTCGGGAATCCAATTAATTTTTTTAGAAACTGAAATCATTCTTTGGCGCAGAGTTTTGCCATCTGATGGCCGGGGATTGTCCATGGCGATATACCATTCCTTGACTATTCGCCAAATAAGTTCGCTGCTGCAACGCCAGCAGACGGGATAGGGGTGAGTGTATTTTTTGGTGGAAAAAAGATAGCGACCGTTTTCAATTGACCTGAGTTTATTGATGATTATATTGGGATCAGTTTTGGCATTGAGGCCGATTAAATCACCATAACCCTCGATGTAGATTCCGGATTCATCAACAGCCGCAACAATATCTTTTTTCCACTTGAGGGTAGTATTGACCAAATCAAAGTCTTCTTTTCCGGTACCAGGGACAATGTGAACGATGCCAGTCCCCTCCTGATCGTTTACGATGTCTTTTGATAAAACGACGGCGTGAAAATGATTTGGAGAAGTAGAGGCCAGCCCTTTGTTTATGGGTAAGTAGTCAAAAGCAGCTTTATAAAAAGAGATACCTTCGTCTTCAATTAGTTGCTGTCCATTGAGGACTTTGATGGGTTTTAGATTAGACCCAAAAGTGGTTGAAATGAGATTTTTGGCCAACCAGTAGAAATTATTTTCAAATTCAACTTGAGCGTAGTCGAGCTCGGGATTGACGGCACAGATAAAATCGGCGGGGATAGTCCAAGGAGTGGTGGTCCAGACCAACAGAAATTCATTAGTGCTCTCTTGGCCTTTTTTAATAACCGGAAAACGCATATAGACGGTTTCGTGGGTCAATTGTTTATAACCTTCAGTGTCTATTTCGTGTTGGGAAATAGCAGTACCGCAACGAGGACACCAGGGAACTACATCTTCACCTTTGTAAATATTGCCTTCGTCATGGCATTTTTTGAGAAATGCCCAAATCATATAATTGTTTTCATCGCTCATGGTGTAAAAAGAATTGTCCCAGTCCATAAAGTATCCCAGTCTTTTTGATTGTTCGGTTTGGATTTGGGAATATTTAAGGACACGATTTTTGCAGTCTAAAACAAATTTATCAATACCGTAATTTTCAATATCTTTTTTATTTCTGAATCCTTTTTCTTTTTCGACTTCAACTTCCACCCAGAGTCCTTGACAATCAAAGCCATTTTGAAAACGTTGTTTGAAACCTTGCATGTTTTTATAGCGCTGATAAAGGTCCTTTAGGGTTCTTCCCCAGGCGTGATGAACCCCCATGGGATTGTTGGCGGTAATGGGACCGTCGATAAAAGAAAAAACCTCAGTCGAGGAATCGTTTTTGTGAAGATATTTATTTAAGATGTCATTTTCCTGCCACCATTTGAGTATTTCCATTTCCATTTCCGGAAAATTGGGATTTTGAGGAAGATCCTGAAAGAAGGCCATATGGTTATTATATTTTATTTATAAATATCCGCCAGAGGCGGATTGATTCGTATAATTGTATGTCGAATCAAAAAAACCCGGCGGCGGCCGGGTTGATATGCTCCGAAAAAACCCGGAGCTAGGAAATAATTATTTTTTGAAATGCAATTAACACAGAATGATTATACTATAAGATTTCAGTAATAATTAGATTACCGGCTCGAGCGTCTTTATTCAAAATAACGTCGGTGTCTGAAGCATTAAAAATCTCCAGAAGAATTTGACCCGAAAATCCAGGTTCGATGAGCATGCTTCCCATGTGAGTGATCACTCCGACGCTGGACAAACTAATATGGGTGTCATATAAACCGGCGTAGTTGTCGGGAAGGGTGATATTTTCTTTGGTTAAACAGACAACAAATTCCTTTGGTTTTAAGATGTATTCTTTGATTGGTTTTAGTTCGTTTCTGTTTTTTCCAAAAGAATCAGAAAAATGGATTTTGATCGAAGCCTCTTTTACTTCAGCTGGTGGACTAACAACGATAATTTTATCGTCTAGGAGTTTTTTAATTGTTTTACCGGAAAGGATCATATTTATTGGTTTTTGCGAAAAAAGGCGGGGATGTCGAACTCATCATCAATATCGACTCCTTCAGGAATGGTTTGGTCCTTTAAAAGATTTTGAAATTCTGCCGATAAAGGTTTGGCTTTTTCCTCCAAAAGATCAGGCATAATAGCGGTTTTTTTATAGCTTTGATAAGACGATTTAGACGAATCAAAACCAGTAGCAATGACAGAAATTTTAATTTTGCCGGCCAGGTTTTCGTCAATTGAGGCGCCAAAAATAATATTGGCATCAGGGGCAACATGGGAGGTAATGGCTTTGGCGGCTTCCTCGATTTCAGCCATGGTGATGTCCGGTCCGCCAGTGATATTAATTAAAGCGCCGCGGGCGCCGTCAATATTAACCTCAATTAATGGTGAAGAAATGGCATCTTCAACGGCTTTCATGGCTCTGCCCTCCCCTTCTGCCTCCCCCACCCCCATGAGAGCTGAGCCGGCATTGCTCATAACTGATTTTATATCGGCAAAATCAAGATTAATTAGTCCTGGGACGGTAATTAAGTCAGCGATAGCTTTGGTGCCTTTATTTAAAACCGAATCAGCAATTCTGAAAGCCTCAAGGAGGGTGGCTTCCGAATTGACCACCTCTAATACTTTTTGGTTGGGGATAACAATGAGAGTGTCAACAAAGAGCCGAAGACGGGAAATGCCTTCTTCAGCCCGACTCATCCGGCGAGTACCCTCAAAAAGGAAGGGTTTGGTAACTACAGCTATAGTTAAGATTCCAAGTTCCTTTTTAGCAATCTCGGCAATTACCGGAGCAGCGCCGGTGCAGGTGCCTCCACCCATACCGCCAGTAATAAAAAGCATATCAGTGTCTTCAATGACCTCCTTAATCCTTTCCCGAGACTCTTGCGCGGCTTGTTGGCCGATTTGGGGATCGCCTCCGGCACCAAGACCTTTGGTTAATTTTTCACCAATTTGAATTTTGATGGGGGCTTTGGAATTAAGAAGGGCTTGAGAATCGGTATTGACAGAAATAAAATCGACACCCTTGATATTATCTTCAGTAATCATCGAATTAATGGCGTTATTACCACCGCCACCAATCCCCAGGACTTTTATTTTGGCAAATTGA
This sequence comes from uncultured Gammaproteobacteria bacterium, assembly GCA_964607745.1. Taxonomy (GTDB): domain Bacteria; phylum Patescibacteriota; class Microgenomatia; order UBA12405; family UBA12405; genus UBA12158. Next base: position 4,236 of record CAZSLG010000007.1, read on the forward strand.
CCAGTTAGTGTTTTTACTAAACCCATAGATTAAGGTAAAAGGGGTTCTAAAAATGTCTTAATTTTTTTAAAAATTCCCAAGGACGAAAAATTTATTTTACGCGAAGAACTTTTGGGAGATAATTTTGAATCAGCGAAAAAGAGAAGGGTGCCGATGGTGCTGCTGAAACTGGGATTAGTAATGTCATCGACAATACCACCAAGTTTTGGGGGTTCTCCGATTCGAATTGGCAATGGAATCAAATCGCTGGCGATTTTTTTTATTTCTAAAGTTTCCGCACCTCCACCAGTAAGAACTATGCCGGCTGGAATTTGACTTTGAAATCCGTGGGAACAAATTTCGTTCCAAATAAGTCCAATAATTTCGTTTAGGCGGGGTTTAATAATTCCATTTAGGGTAGTGGAGAAGGAAATTTTGTTGTGGTCGCCGACTACTCCGAATTGTTCTAAATCGATTTCGTCTTCAAATCCCCTTTTTTCAGAAAAATGACTAAGCCGGATTTTAATTTTTTCGGAGTCAGATAGAGGTAGCCGAAGTCCAATGGCTAAATCGGCAGTGATGTTATTGGCTCCGATAGGAATACAAGAGGAAAACAGGGGCGAAGATTCGGAAAAAAGAGTGATGGTGGTATTGCTGCCGCCGATATCAATTAAAGCTACCCCCAGTTCAGTTTCAGTGTCGGTGAGGCAGGCCTTGGCGGCGGTAAGGCCTGAATAGGCCAGAGAAATAGTTTTGATACCGATGTCTTCCAGGCATTTATTTAGATTTCTTAGGGCTGGGGTAGAAGCTAGAATCAAGTGGGTTTCAACTTCAAGGCGGACACCGTTCATTCCGATAGGATCAATCACTCCCTCTTGACCGTCGACCGTGAAAACCCGGGGGATAACGTGAACAATTTCTTTATTGGCTGGAAGAGTGACGGCTTTGGCGGCTTCAACGGCACGGTTAATATCATCATTGCTTATTTCACCGTTTTGGTTGCCAATAGCGGTGATTCCATGGGAATTTAAGGATTCAAAATGAGGGGCAGTTAACGAAACAAAGGCAGAGTTTATTTCTACCCCGGCCATTCTTTCGGCTGATTCGACCGATTCGGTGATAGTACGGGAGGCAGTTTCCAGATTGATGATCTGACCCTTTTTAAAACCAACCGCTGGAATTGAGGCGGAACCAATGATGTTAATTTTGTGATCTGATTCGAAATATTGCCCAACGATAGTGGTAATTTTAAAAGTTCCGATATCGATGGCAGAGATAACTTTAGAATGTTGCATGAGTTAATTTTAGATGGTTTTAATGAGTTTGAGTAGTCTTAGATTTGATTTTGGTTTGAAGACACCGCGATGATATTCTATCCGGATAAGTTTTTCGATGCTGGAAAGGAGTAATGGTGGGTTAAGTTTGGATTCTGGAATAACAGTAGTGATATTGGGGAGTTGCGTTTTAACAAAAGAGGCGTTCTTTACCTGCTCGTTCTGTTGGCTAACTTTTAGTGGTATTAAAATCGATTTAATTTTTAGAGCCACGATTTCCTGACAGGTGTTGGCTCCGGCCCGGCTAATTATCAGAGATGCGTGGTTTAAAATCCAACCAATATCTTGATGGTCGATATAGGCAAGAGGTAAATAATTGAAGGAAGAATGTGATTTAAGTTTTTGGCCGTACTGATGAATAATAAAAAATTTTTTCGAAAGGAGAGGGAGAGATAATTTTGTTAGATTATTTATAAAAAATGATCCCTGATTGCCACCGGTAATATATATCAGAGGATAATTTTTAATTTTTAATTTAAAATTTTTAAACTTTTTTGAATTAGTAGAAAATATTTCTTGGCGAAGAAGATTACCCGTAACAACAAATTTGGAATTGGGTTCCCGCTTTCGTGGGAATGACAAGGCAACTTTGTGGCAAAAGAGACTATTTATTTTAGTAGAGAGACTTAAGGTAAGTGTTTGCTCATGAGTAATGGATTTAACCTTATTAAAATAGCCGGCTAAAATGACGGGAACGGAAACATAGCCGCCAAAAGAGACTATAAATTCCGGTTTTAGGGATTTGATTAAATTAAGGGCAGAAAAAAAACCTTTCAGGATTTCCGGGAGACCTTTTAGGGTGTAAAGAAACCAACGTCGGTCAAGTTTGCCACAGTTAATTCCAAAATACTTTATTCCCGCTTTGGGAATTACCCTTGACTCGATGGCCGGGGTGGTGTCAACACTGGAGTTATAAATTCGGCCGATATAATATATTTCCCAAAGGATGTCCGGGTCAGACTGGAGTTGACGAATAAATTCAATGGCGGGAGTGAGGTGAGTGCCGGTTAAAACGATTTTTTTTGAGATTGGCATTAGGTGAGTATAACAAGGAGAGGTGTCGTTTTTCTATGTTTCTGACCAATCCAGCGGCAATAAAAAGAGTTAATAGGGATGAGCCACCGTAGGAAATAAAAGGGAAGGGGATGCCTGTTAGGGGAATTAGGGAGACAATGGCGGAAAAATTTATTAGGGCCTGATATGAAAGCCAACAGGCAAACCCGGAAACTAATAGTTTCTCGAAGGGTTTGATGACAACTTTGGCCAACTTAAAAAGATAAACAACCAGGGATATGAAAAGGAAAATAAGACCACTTAGGCCTATAAATCCGGTTTCCTCTCCAACAATAGCCAAAATTGAGTCGGTACTGATTTTAGGTAAAAATTTATATTTTTGGTCGGAATTAGCAATTCCTTTTCCAGACCAACCGCCGGAGGCCAGAGAGATGATTATTTGTTGACTATGATAGTTTTGGTTGGGATTTTCTTCCTGATTAAGAAGAGTTTTGAATCTGGCCAGTCGATAGGGTGAGAAAATAACCAGAGCAATTCCTAAAACAAAAAATATAAGAAAAGTTAAAAAAAGAGGGAAGTTGGGACCACCTGAAAGATAATAGATAGAAAAAACAATGGCACCGATAAGAATGGCCGTGCTAAGATTAGGCTCAAAAACAATTAAGGTAAAGGCAGGAATAAGAAAGAGAAAAAGGTTTTTGAAGGTTGATTGTTTGGGGTCGGCAAAAAGTGCCGAAAAAAATATAACCGAGATAAGTTTAAATATCTCCGATGGCTGGATATTTATGGGTCCAAGATTAAACCAACGTCTGGCGCCAAGAACTTTTACTCCTAAACCAGGAATAAGAACTGCAATTAATAAAAGAATTGAAAAAAGATAAAAATAAAAGGAGTATTTTCGAAAGAATTCGAGATTTAGTTTTGAGGAAATGAGAAACAAGAGAAAGCCGGCACCAATCCACAGGGCTTGTTTGCGGAGGAAGAAAAAAGGGTCTCCTTGACTAGATTGGGCTTCAAAAAGTGACGAAACCGAGATAAAAAGCAATCCGATGGTTACTAGAGAAAAAATGTAAATTAAGAGAGGAGAGCTGAATTTAACCTGTCTCATTTTGGAGGTGTTTAAATATGGATGGATCGATGGATGGTGAAGATAAATGATAACAAAAGGTTTTAAAGTCATGATATTTTTTTATAGTGACACCAAGATGGTTTTTTTGAGTAATTTCAGAACCGATTAAATGAGGATTACTGAAGCGATCTTCATTTGTTAGATCGTTGATTTTGTCCGGGGCACAAAATTCCAAAAGGTGATAGAAAAAAAGTGGATTTTGATTGTTTTTCATTTCAATGTCGGTATAAAAGGCAAACGATGCAGTCAGGCGGGGATTACATTCCAGAAGGTACGCCTTATTTGAAGAGACCAAGAAGTCCAGTCCGAAAAAACCACGATAATTATTAGATTTTAGGATTTTGGCAAAGTCGGAAGTAATTTTATGAACCCGGGAAATGATTTTTAGAGAAGCTAAGGAGGGCCATTGGCGGCCAACGGTGGAAAAGGGATTATCAGTTAAGGAGGGAATGCCGGTGTATTGAAGAGCCGGAGGGCTTTGAAGGAGGCCACGGGTAGTCAGGCAACAGTTATTAAGCAGGGTGTAACCTTTTAGGTTGGGAGAGATTTTAACCGGTGTGTGGCGGGAAATGATGCTGAATATGGTTTTTAAATCTTTGATTAAGTGAGTGCTGTTGCCGGCCCAACCATGATGAGTTTGGATGACAAAAGGAAGGTTAAATTTTTTTAAGGCAACAGAGAGAAGTTTGGGTTCAAGTTGTCCGATGATAAAAGGAACCAAGGGTATGGAAGATTTGGCAACGAGGGGAGAGAATTTAATTTTGTCTTCAAAAAGTCGATTAAGTGCGGAGGGATTACTAACCCTTATCCAGTTGTTTTTTTTACACATAAGATCGATTTTTGGTAGAGGTTTGAAGGGTATAATAGCCGCCCGATGGCCGGATTTGGCAATAGTTTTTTTGATAAAATCGATGGTTTCCGGTTGTGATAACAAATAGCCACTATTTTTTACAGAAAGTTGGGGATTAAAAATAGGATAGAAATTAGAAAGACGGGGAAGATTGATATTTAAAAACTTATCGACAACTAAAAAGAAAAAGTCGACTGGCAATTCCGATAAAGTTTTTTCTAAATTCATCTTTTGGCTCCGGTCAATAATATAACCGGGAAAGCACCAAGATTTTGGGTATTGGCTATTTTTTGGTAACCGGCCAAAGTCAGGGCGCCCTCAAGGGAGGTTATTATTTGATTTTTATTAAGATAGATCTGGGCGTTTAAAACGGCCTGATTCTGAACGACGACTCCCCCACCCCCACTTTGATTAATGGCCAGAAGAACTTGATTTTTTAGGGGTAAATATTTAACACCTAAAGCGTCAGTCAGACTATTGATTTCAGGGATGAAATTTTGGTCGAAGGTTGAGGCAATGGGGCAGAAACTGGCCGGCTGAACGGCATAGATTTTAACGTTTGAAGGCAGACTCTGAGAGACTCCCAGAAGGGTAGTACCACTGCCAACCGGAATGAATAGACTAGTGATTTTCGACAGCTGTTTTAATAATTCAAAACCGATTTGTTGATAGCCTAAAAGGGCTATGGGATCAGTAGATTGTCTAAGAAGATAAGCGTGATTGGTTTTGGAAAACTTAATAGCGTCACTAATCGGTCGGGAGGATACGGTGAACGGATAAAGAAGTTTTAGTTTGGCTTTGGAGGTATGTGGGGAAACGAAAATATTTAAAGGGATTTTTGAAAGTTGGCAATAATGTTGGGCAGAAATGGCGGCATTACCGGTTGAGGAGATAACCGCGGATTTGAAGTTTTTGGTAATTAAATTTTGAATTTGAAGCGAAATAGCCCTGTCTTTGGCGGAACCGGTGGGATTTTGATCTTCCCTTTTAAAATAGACTGAATTAATTTTTAGAAGAGGTGTCATATAATAGGCTATTACATTTTAATATATAAAGATGGAAAAAGTAATTTGTCCTGATTGTCAGGCAGAAATAATAAGCAGTAATCCAATGGTGGTTGGAGACATTTTAGAATGTAGTGAATGCGGAACGGAAGTGGAAGTTTTATCGCTTAATCCGCTGAAATATCAGGTATTGATTGAAGAGAAGTAAGCCGGAATACCCCATCAATTTTGATATTTGGTTTTAATAGGGAAAAAGAATTGGTCTTGACTCCCCCACCCAAGCGACTACTGTCGATGTAGTTGATAGTGTCGTTAATGCGACTGACTATAAAAAGAACATGATGACCGTTCTTTTGGCGAATTAAATCACCGGTTTGAATTTGGGTTACATCGATGGGTTGAGCCAGGGGTGGAGAGGTGAGCATGTCGGCAGAGGTTTTTCGAGGATCAAGCGAAAGTGAGAAATAGAAATTTAACAACTGACAAGTTAGGCCGGAACAATCGATGCCGATATGGTGTTTCTTTTGAAAGTTGTAGATTTGAACCGGAGTTAAGTCAAGTAATTTTACGTTTTCTTGATTGGCAATTTCGATTGTAGTTAGTGCAATTTCCTGGGCGGACCCTTTACCTACCAGAGTGTTATTGGTAGAGGTGTTTTTGTGTACTCCGTAGTTACAAAAATAGGGAAGGTTTTGATATTTATTAACTTCCTCAATAAGAAGGTCTAATTTAATCCCAACCATAGACCAAAGATTGCTAATATAATAGTAGCTAACCAAGCCCGGAAAACGATCTTTGGTTCTTCCCAACCAATTTTTTGCAGAGTGAGATGTATTGGAGCTGCCGGGAAAACCCTTTTCTTAAAATAAATTTTAGAGACCATTTGAATAGCACTGCTTAAACCTTCAACAATAAAAGGGAGACCAACAATGATAAGGGGTACGATTTTACCTAAAAGCAGAGCGATGACAGCAAAAGTGGCCCCAAAGGAAAGGGAGCCGACATCACCCAACCAGATGCGGGCAGGAAAAATATTAAAATAAAGAAAGGCAATTAAGGCTCCAATCCAGAGTGAAATAAAAAGAGAGATAGGAGTGTCCATAGAAGAGCCAGCCAGAATCCAAAAAGCAAAAAGGGAAATCATGAGGATGCCACCGGACAGGCCATCGAGACCATCACTGATATTAAAGAAATTGGCAAACGAGGTGATAATGACGGTGGAAATGGGAATAAAAAAAAGTCCAAGATTGATGGCACCAATAAATGGTAAGTAAATAAAATTAATCCCCAAACGGAAAAACATTAAGGAGGAAGCGATGACGGCTAATAGTATTTGAAGGAGTAATTTATATTTTAAACGTAGGCCAAAGAATCCGGATTTTTTAAAACCGAAAAATTTAAAAATATCATCATAGAGTCCAAGGATGCCGAAACTAATAAAAGTAAAAAAGATGACTTCAATTTCGTGATTGAGCCGGAAATTGCTGGAAATAAATATTCTGGAAAATTTTAGGATGGGAAAAAGGAATGAAAAAAGAATAATAACAGATAATATGATTAACAGACCACCGCCGACGGGGGTACCTGATTTGTCGCGGTGAAATTTATCAAAAACAGGAGTTCGACGATTTTGAAAATCAAGAGTTTTTTGACGACGTCGTTGAAACTTTAGGCGGTAAAGAATGTTGATAAAGGGAATAACTAAAATGCTGGTTGTAAAAAAAGAGAATAGAAGAAGGCCGAGGTATAGATGAATCATAGGCTTCAGGTTTTAATATACTCTATTTGAGCTCCCAATGACTTAAGACGATCCGCCAGTTTTTCATAACCCCGTTCGATATATTCGACATTGTCGATAATTGAGGTGCCAGCGGCAGTTAAGGTGGCTAGAGTAGTTGAAGCACCGGCCCGCAGGTCATTAATGGTAAATTTGGATGGTTTAAGTTTAACCGGGCCGTAGATTTTGACTCCGTGAAAATATTGAGGCTGATCGCTTTGGGGGTTGAACTCATAATAGGACTTTGGATCTTTAACAATAGGGTTAAAATATTTAGCTTTTACCCCCATTTTTTCCAGATTGGAAATATGTTGAAAACGGAATGGGTAGACCCGCTCGATAATTGAACTAACTCCGACAGCTTGAGTTAAGAGAACGGAAAAAACAGCCTGCCAGTCAGTCATAAAAAGGGGTTCCGGACCGGTTTCAATATTGATTGATTTTAGAGGTTTATCCCAAGATACGGTAACTTCGTCCTTACCGGAAACAATTTTTGCCCCCATAGTAGAAAGAGTTTCTAAAAAAGTAGCCACAATTTTAGGGTCGGTACGAAGAATGTTAATTGAGCCTTTAGTTAGTAGGGCGGCGCAGGCAAAAGTAACGGTTTCATTGCGATCAGCGATTACTTGGTGGGTGGTGCCGTTGAGACTATCGACACCGTCAATGATAATGGTCTGAGGAAGTTTGGGATCACGATAAATCTTGGCTCCCATGGAGTTAAGCATGACAATCAGATCATTAATTTCTGGTTCAAGAGAAGAATTGTTTAGGATAGTTTGTCCCTTGACAAGAGTAGAGATCATTATTAGTACTTCGGTGACAGTGTGGGAAGGTTTGGGAAAAGAAAAAACAGTTGGTTTGATTTTTGAGGCGGAAAAATGAATAGTGTCATCGGTAATTTTGGTGGTGATTCCCATTTTATGGAAACAATCAAAAAGACGGTCCAAGGGGCGGGCTCCGAGTTTGTCGCCACCGGGAGTGGGTATAGTGGCCACCCCCGTTCGTAAAAGTAAGGGGGCAGCAAACATAAATGAAGCCCTGGATTTTTCACCGGTGCCATGGGGGACGGTGGAGGAAAAAAGTTTTTTCGTAGTAATTTCAAGGGAATGTTCGCCGATAGGTGAAATTTGACTACCGAGACTTTCAGCAATACTTTGAGTAATTCTTACATCTGATATTTGAGGTATGTTTGAAAGCTGGGTGGTTTTATCACTTAACATGGAAGCAATAATTTGTTTAAAACTGGCATTTTTGGCACCACGGATAGATACCTCTCCACAAAGAGTTTTGCCGCCGGTGATGATGTAACGGGACATGAGAATTAGTTTTTAGTTTTTTTCCACCAGAGGTGGATCAGCCTTTGGCTGAAATTTATAATTTTTAATAATATTTTTGAAGGTTTTTAAACCGGTTAAACCTCCGGAACTAAAGTGAACCAAAACATGGCCGGGGTTAAGAGACGACAAAACTGAATTATTAAGATCGGAGTAAATGGGCAGATAATTAAGTTTAGCACCAAGATGGAATTTGTAATCGAGGGAGGTGGTTCGGATTGATTTGGGGAGATCGGAAGTAAAAGAAAGTTTACCCAGAAACACCTTGGCGGCCGGCCCAAAAGAGTCAGCAATTTTTTCCAGTGAGGATTTATATTGAAGAAAACTAGCTTGGGCTTCAAAAATTGCCAGAATAGTCTTTCCGGGATGAAGTTTTTGAAGAGCCAAAAGACTTACTTTAATACGGTGAGGTGATTGGGCAAAATCATCGTAGAAATAAGTATTTTTTACGATTGATATTAATTCAAGCCGGCGCTTGATTCCTTTAAAACCAAGTAGATTGGTTTTAAAAAATTTTTGACTTATTCCTAAATTAGTACAAAGAATATGACAGGCAGCCAAATTGTTTTGATTGTGGTGGCCAAAAAGAAATGGATGTTGGTGGCGGTATTGGGAGTAGCCAACACACTTACATTGAGCATATTTAATCAGAGGCTTTATTGAGGGATCCTCTGAGTTGTAAACCAAGATGCCGTCGGGAGGGAGACGTTTAATTAATTTAATAAAACTGAGTCGATTTTCAGATTCACTTTTGTATGAGTCGCGATGCTCCCAGGAGGACGAGGTAAGAACTAAATATTTTACCGGGTAGTAAAGAAATTTAGCCTGAGTGTCTAAACCGTTTATAGATTCATCAGCCTCAACTATCGACCAATCGGATTGGGCAAACTTAAGCGAGGGGAAATGATTCAAAAATTGGCCGCCAATAAAATAGGAAGGATTGAACTTGCTTTTGGTTAAAATCCAGGCCAGAACAGCGGTAATAGTAGTTTTACCGTAGCTTCCAGCAACCAGGATACTATTTTTATTAATTAATTTAGTGGCGAGATATTGAGTGGCAGAGATGTAAGGAATTTTCCGGCTTTGGAAAAAACGAAACTCAGCTTGCGTATTTTTAAATTTTTTATAGGCGGAGCCAATGATAACCAGATCGGGAGAGATGGAATCAAGTTTGGGGTTGATTGAAATATGAGCACGGTGAAGTATTTGGCTAAAAGGAGGATAAATATGGTTTTGGTCGCTGCCGGTGACGGTGTGTCCACTTTTTTTTAAAGCTATGGCCAGAGGGGTGGTCATAGTGCCGCTAATGGCTAAAATATGAATTTTCATAATTGCCTCCACTGATTTTGGGAAAAATATTCAAATCCAGGCATGTTTCTCTTGTAATATCCGACTCCCTGAACCTTTGCCTCGAAGCGGCCAAGATAACAATATTGTAATTTTTGTTGGTGGCTATCAATGATTACCTGAAGGGTGAGACGAATGGGGAGATTCGTTTTTGAGAGGGAGGGGTTATAAAAGACATAAGCAATGTGGGAAATGGTCTTTGAAAAATAACAGATAGAGTAAGCTACGACTTGGTTTTGATTATCCCTCCAAATATAGAGACGGTTAAAGATATGAGTTGAAAAAACATATTTAACCGATGATATAGGAAAACTCCATCCAAGTTTCTTGATCCAAGAAAAAATGGTTTTTTGAACATCAAGAGAAAAAGAAAAATTGTTAAGAGGAATAACCTCTGAGATATATTCTGTGGTTTTATTAAGAATCCGGCGGTTTTCTGAGCTTAGGTTAAATACAGACAAGTTGGAGCGACAACTGGTTTGAAAATAAAAAAGTTTTTTGGAATTACGTTGAGGTAACAATCCATTTTGATAGTATTCCTTGATGGTGGAAAAATTATTCAAATTAAACATTTTGACTATGACCTCTAAAAGCAGAGTTAAAGGCTTCGGTTTCTGACCAGGGGTACTCGGTTTTGCCGTGAAGAATGGAAGTTTCATGTCCTTTACCGCAGGCGACAATGGTATCATTGGGATTGGCAATTTTAACGGCCAAATTAAAGGCATCCTGGCGGTTAAAAATGTTGTGATAAAAAAACTTTTTTTGTTTGAGCTTGAGAGGGTTGAACCCGGAGATAATCTCCCCGTTAATATCTTCAACTAATTCGGTGCGAGTATCGTCAGCGGTAACAATGGCTACATCGCAGTTTTCGGAAACAATTTTGCCCATGATGGGACGCTTGCTTTTATCGCGACCGCCGGTGGCACCAAAGAGACAAATTAATTTACCGTGAGGATAAATATTTTTTAGAGAAGTTAAGGTTTCATAAAGAGCGTTAGGGGTATGGGCGAAGTCAACAATGCAATTTAGCCGGAGATTGTTTTTGACTGTCTCACGTCGTCCTTTGGTTTCAGGGAAATGGCGGATGGAAGCAATGATGGTGTCGGGATTTATTTTTAATTTTTGAGTTAGAGAAATCGCGGCGAGTAAATTATATATTTGGTATTTATAGGGAGAGTCAGAAGTGTAAAGTTGCTTATTTAGAACAAAAGATAGAGAATCGGGGGTAATGGTTATATTTTTTGCCTGGAAATCTGAAGGATTTTTTATCGAATAAGTAGAAACATTTCCCTTCATTAATTTTTTTAGTTCTGAAAAATATGGATCATCGGCGTTTAAGATTTTGTATTTTGATTGGGAAAAGAGACGTGATTTAGCCAAAATATAATTGGTTGTATTTTGGTGATAATCGAGATGTTCGTGGGAAATATTGGTGATGACACTGACTTCAAAGTGACAGCCAAAATAGCGAAACTGATCAAGAGCATGAGAAGTAGCTTCGCAAATAACGTGAGTAATCCCCTCTTTTTGGTATTGCCTTAGAAGTTGAAAAAAAGTTTTCGAACTAAAATTACTGGTGGTGTGAAGTCCGGGGCTATTAAGGGTAGTAATTGATTTGGTTTTAAGATTTGCCTCAGTTAAAATCTGATAGATAAGATTGCAGGTACTGGTTTTACCGTCAGTTCCGGTTACCCCGATTAAGGTAAGAGATTTTTGGGGAAAACGATAAAAGGACTGCCAAAAAACGGTTCTAGGCAGATGCCAAAGATAGTTTTTAAGTTTTTGGAACATAAGGGATGATTTATTATAACAAAGGGGTGATTTTGGACGCGATTTCAAACCAAATCGGTGCGGCAGTGGACGAACCCCAAGTTGAGAGTTGGGGCTTATTAAAAATAATAATCATGGAGAATTTGGGGTTTTGGCAGGGGGAAAATCCAACATAAGAGGCGATGGTATCAGTATCGGCATACTGGCCACTGTTAGCAATTTGAGCAGTGCCACTTTTGGCGCAAACTTCAATATCTTTTGGTTTTAAGCTGCTAACAGCACCAGTTTCGACGGCATATTTGAGAATATTAACTACTTTATCGACGGTATCAGAGGTAAACACCGTACTTTCAGATAAGGGATTATTGAGATTAAAATGGGGAGAAACTAAGACTCCACCATTGGCGAGAGTGTTAAAAGCCCGAAGCATTTGGAGCTCGTTGACAGCAAAACCCTGGCCAAAAGATGCAGTCGCCAAATCAATATCAGACCAATATTTTTTTAATAAAGAAGTTGATTCACCCAGTAGATCGACATTGGTTTTTTGATCAAGCCCCAAAAGATGAAAATAACGCTGAAAGGAAGATAAACCAAGTTTTTCAATAATATAACTCATAGCAATGTTGTCGGAGTTTTTGATGACATCAGGAAGATTTGAATTAGGGTGGGTTTTTTCGTCCCAATTATTTATAGTATATTGGCCGTAGGTACGAGGTTTACTACAAACTGGACAAACAAAATCGAGTCCAATGCTATTTTCGTTTAAAGCCATAGATAGAACCAGGGGTTTAAAAATTGAACCAGGTTCAAATAGGTAAGATATGGGTCGAAGAGATGAGCTTTGGGTAGAATTTTGAAGGACAGAGCTTAAAGCAATTATTTCACCACTTTGAGGATTAATTATAATGCCGGTAGCATTTTCAGCCTGAAAACGTTTTAGACCAAGTTCAAGAGATGAGACTAATATTGATTGAACTTGTCGGTTAAGACTGAGGGGAATGTCGGTACCATCGACTTCACTTTTATGCCAGTTTTTGCGACTTAATATTAATTGTCCAGTAGCGTCGACCGGGGCGACAGAAAAACCCACCTTTCCCGAAAGGGTTCGTTTATAAAAACTTTCGAGATTTAATAAAACATCTTTGGCTAAATTACCTTCCGGGTAATATCTTGACGAAACTTCTTCGAAACTGACACCGGCTAAATCTATTTTTTTTACATCTTGGCCGTAAAACTTGGTGGGTAGGGTAACCCACTTGATATTGGGTTTAAGAAAGAATTCAATTTGTTTTTTTGATTCTGCCGAAAGACCAGGTTTAATTTTTTCCAGATAGAGAAGAACATCCTCAAGTTTTCGATCAAGATTGGGTTTATAAAGGGACAGTTGATAAAAACGGGAATCAAGACTTAAGGGAAATGAGTCAGAAGCGAGAAGGTGACCCAGATTAGGCAAAAGTTTTGTTTGCGAATATCTTTGATTTATACTACGGTTTCGGACTGTTTGACCCAGATATATTTGCCAGTAAAATAGGCGGAGAACGACAATTACAAAGGAAAAAATAATCGTAGTTTTTAATATAGATATTCGGTTGTTACTCATGAAATAAGGTGAACTTTTGGACATATTTTTGTTCCAGGTTTTGGTTTAGATCTAGAAATTCCCGATATTTTTTTTGAAGCGCGGAAAAGTCGTGACTGAGTTTGACAATTTGACTGGAGTAGAAAAAAGAAAATAATAGTTGAAAGATGACTAGACTGATAGTGGCTGATAAGAGCAATCGAGCGGGCATCAGTTAATAGTATAAGACCTTAGGTGGGCTGATCGGGAAAGAGGGTTTGTTGATACTTCATTCATTGAAGGGGATAGCCTTTGGGATTTTAGGCCAGAATTTCGTAGAAAGTTTTTTACCAAACGATCTTCTCCGGAATGAAAAGTAATGACTATAACTCGCCCCTTTGGTTTAACTATTTTAAGGGAAATCTCGAGGGCTTTATTTAAATTTTTTAATTCATTATTAACGGTAATTCGGAGGGCCAAAAATATTTTTGTAGCCGGGTCGTGGGGGCAAGTTACTTTTCTATCTTTATAGAAAGAAC
>CAZSLG010000008.1:0-17662 GCA_964607745.1 uncultured Gammaproteobacteria bacterium
GGATTATTTTTTATCTCCTCCGCCCCAAGCGTTACTATCTGGAACTGGTCGCCGTTGTTACTAGGCACTAGGTACTTGTATACTTATCTTATGCTAATTGGCATTGATGGCAATGAAGCCAATGTAAAAAACCGTGTCGGCGTTGGTGTTTTTTCCTATCAAATACTTTGGGCACTTCACCACCAAAACAAAACCCGTCATTTTTTGATTTATCTTAAAAACCCCCCGCTTCCGGATATGCCCAAAGCCAATCAACATTGGCGTTACCTTGTTTTTGGACCTAAACCCCTTTGGACCAAAATCGCCCTCCCTCTTCAACTGGCTATCTCCAATGAAAAAACTGATTTCTTTTTTTCACCGAGCCATTATTCTCCATACCCGTCCTCCGTTCCCACTATTCCCACCATTCACGACATTGGCTACCTCCATTCTCCGGATACTTTTACCAAAAAGGATATCTATCAGCTCAAAAACTGGACCGCCACTTCCATCAAACACGCCCGCCATATTATCGCTGTATCTGAATTTACCAAAAACGAAATCATAAAAACATTTAAAGTTTCGCCCGATTCTATTTCTGTTATTAGAAACGGGGTAGGTAAAATTCCCGTCATTTCCCCATCCGATGAATTGTCGGTTCTTAGCAAATTCCACATATCCTTGCCATATTTTTTGACTGTCGGCACCCTTAAACCCAACAAAAACTATCCTTTTTTGATTAAGGCTTTTGCCAAATTTCTACTTATCTCCTCATCTTCTCATCTAAAATATTCTCTGGTTATCGCCGGTAAAAAGGGTTGGCTCTATGACGATATTTTTGCCACTGTTACTAAATATAATCTTCAAAATCAGGTGATTTTTACCGATTTTATCAGCGAATTAGAGAAGTGGGTTTTGTACAAAAAAGCCATTGCTACCGTTATTCCCAGTCTTTATGAAGGTTTTGGCATTCCGGTTCTGGAAAGTCAACGCCTGGGTACCCCGGTAATTGCCAGTAAGATCGACTCGTTAACAGAAATTCTTGATGACAGTGCCCTTTATATCAATCCTAGAAATTCTTCATCGCTAGTCACTGCCCTTAAAAAAATAACCGATATTGATACTCGATTTAAATTCCGCCATCTGGGAATAAAAAACAGTCGTCGCTTCACTTGGATCAAAAGCGGCCACCAACTTTTAAAGCTTTTTGATCATCTATCTGGGGTATAATTCATCCATGTTAAAACTTCTTCCCAAGGTCCTCAATCGCCTAAAAACAATTCTTGAAGAATTTTGGCTACTTATATTGCGAATTGTAGGCTTTATCCCCATTCACACCATTCGTAAAATATTTTACATTTTATCCGGTATTAATCTTCCTTTTGATTCCACCATTCACTTAGAAGCCAACTTCTTTAAACCCTCTGGAATTACTATCGGCCACGACACCATTATTGGCTACCGGTCTTTTTTAGATGGACGGGGAAAACTCGCCATCGGTTCCCACGTCGATATTGCTTCCGAAGTCTTAATTTACACTGATGAACACAATGTTAATTCAGCTGATTTTGGTAATAGTTTCGCTCCGGTAAAAATTAGCGATTATGTTTTCATTGGACCTCGGGCTATTATTTTACCCGGAGTTACTATTGGTAGGGGAGCGGTAGTTGCCGCCGGTGCTGTGGTTACCAAAAGCATTCCAGATTTCGAAATTTGGGGGGGTGTGCCGGCCAAAAAGATCAGTCTTCGCCGGATTACTAATCCCGACTACTTACTTGGTCGGGCCATGTGGTTTCAATGATCAAAAAAATCTTTATCCTTATTTGGATAGTTTTCAATATTCTTGCTTTAATTTATCTTGTCACTCCTCCACCTCTACTTCGAGATCTTCCCAACAGTGTCAGATCTACCCTACCCGGCGATACCGTTCAGCTCAAAAATGTTTCCGGCTACTTTACTAATTTAACCCGCCGGGAGGTTATTAATTACTATTTATCCTTTTACAACCACCCGCTTCTTATCCATCTAAACCACCCTCCGGAAAAATCAAAAACCATCTTTCGTGATACTATGCAAAGCTATTATCTCGAGGAGCTGGTTCTCCCTTTTAAGGAATCACTTTTTATTAATGGTTACGAATGGGAAAATGATGTTTTTACTAAACCCGAAAAACGCATTGCCAATAAACTAACGTACAACGGTGTTTCATATTCTGCCAAAATTACCCTCAAAACTTTCCCCGTCCCAATTTTCAGTCGTTTACTGATCTTTGGATTTTCTCAGGCTTCCCTAATTCTAATTTATCTTATTTACCGTCATGCCCTAAAACATGAAAACTAATCCTCTTCTTTCCATAGTCATCATTTCCTTTAATACTTGTCAAATCACCCTGGATTGCCTTAAATCGCTAAAAGCTGATAAAGGACTAGAGTTTGATCTAACCAAAGCTTCTACCTCTTCCAAAATTCCCACTGAGGTTATTGTAGTCGACAATAATTCTCACGATGACAGTGTTGCCAAACTCCAAAATATCAACTGGATAAAATTAATTAAAAATTCTCAAAATTCAGGTTTTGGTAAAGCCAACAACCAAGCCCTAAAAATTGCTCAAGGACAATATTTTTTACTATTAAATTCGGACACCCTGATTCTCCATTCGGCTGTCAGTCAGTCCCTCATTTGGCTCTCGGCTCATCCGGAAGCCCACATTTGTACGGCCCAACTCTTAAATGCCAACAAGTCCATTCAGGCTTCTGGTGGTTTTTTCCCAAATCTACTAAATGTTTTTGCTTGGTCTCTGGGTCTTGATGATCTTCCCTTATTCAATTACCTTATTAAACCTTTTCATCCCCACACTCCCTCTTTTTATACCCATGATAATTTTTTTCTAAAAGATCATCGTCAGGATTGGGTCACCGGTGCCTTCATGCTTTTAAGACGTTCAATTTATGAAAGTGTCGGTGGCTTTGATGAAAAATATTTTATGTACGGTGAAGAAGTTGAGTGGAGCTACCGAATGCATCTAAAGTTTCCCCAATCTCAGTGTTGGTACTTAGTCGGCCCCCAAATTATTCACCTCGGCGGCGCCTCGGCTCTTAAACGCAGTGACCCAATTGTCCGGGAGTATCAGGGAGCTCTTTCTTTTTTTAGAAAACACCGCCCCCTTTGGCAAATTTTCTTTGTTAAAATATTTTTCAAAACCAGCTGCTTTTTAAGAAGTTTTATTAACCCAATTTATCGTCAAGCCCAAAAAGAACTATGAACATCTTTCGACCACTTTTAGCTGTCTTAATATTATTTATCCCCCTGTACCCAAAATTTCCGTTGTTAAATTTCTCCAACACTTACGTTGCCCTCCGTCTCGACGATATTGTTATTGCTCTGACATTTGCCATCTGGCTTCTACTTCAAATAAAATCCCGTTTTCCTATTCTTAAAGAAAAATTTACCTGGTTTTTTCTGGCTTACTTTCTGGCCATCAGTAGCACCACTCTAATTGCTATCTTTATTTATCAAACCGAACCGGTAAACATCCTTCTTCTTCATTTAATCCGTCGTTTCGAATATGTTTCTCTTTTCTTTATCACCCTCAGAGCCATAAATTCCAAAAAAGATCTTCTATATTTTTACCTTTTTCTGCTCTTATCTATCACCGGTATCGCTGTCTATGGTTATGGTCAAAAATATCTTCAGTTTCCGGTCATCTCCACTATGAACGAAGAGTTTTCCAAGGGTCAGCTTCTGCAAATGAATGTCTGGACCAGAATTAGTTCCACCTTTGCCGGCCATTACGATTTGGCGGCTTATTTAAGTTTGGTCTTAATCGTCCTTCTGGGAGTGATGTTAATTTACAAAAACATATTTATTCGGCTTCTTTCCTTTATTCTTTTTATGGTCTCCTTTCATTTACTAACTTTGACTGCTTCCCGAATTTCCTTTTTCGCTTTTTGGGGTGGTAGTGTTTTAGCCCTAATATTAATTCGCAAATATCTCTGGGTTATTCCCGTCTCTGTTCTGGTCATCTCCAGCATGCTTCAGTCAGTTGATTTAAATAAACGTCTTTTAGCCACCCTGCCTTTTTTTAAACCAAAACCTACTCCAACTATTATAAGTGTTCCCACCAATACCCCAGCTCCTCTTCCTACCATTTACGCCAAACCCACTCCTACCCCCATCCCTCTACCAACCGTAAAACCAATCCCGACTATTATCCGCCACGGACCAATTGATGAGCTTATCCCTATCGACATTGATGCCGGTGTTGCCCGTTCCGGTGAAATCCGCTTTAATGTTGAATGGCCCAGAGCCATTGTCGCCTTCCGTAAAAATCCTGTGTGGGGCACAGGTTTGGGGTCTATTTCCCTGGCCACCGACAACGATTATCTCCGACTTTTAGGGGAAAGTGGTCTATTAGGTTTATTTACTTTTCTTTTCCCGATTTTTTATCTTATTTTCCGTAGTTTTCGACTTATAAAAACAAAAAGGCCCGATTCTACCGTCCTCCTTGAACTGGTCTTTGTTGGTGTTGTCTTTTCTACCCTGACCAATGCTATTTTTATCGATATTTTTGAAGCCTCCAAGGTGGCTTATGCTTTTTGGATTATTTTCGGAATCTACCATCAGCTTTCGAAATTTAACCAAAAGTCTCAGTGAAGAAATACCATTACCTACTTCTATTTTTATCTCTAAGTATCGGACTACTGCTTCGGCTCTATCATCTCTCCGCTCCGGTTGCCGATTGGCATTCATATCGACAAGTCGATACCGCTTCGGTTACCAAAAATTTTTCAAACTTTGGCGTTAATCTGTTAATTCCAACTTATCACAACCTCTCGCCTGACCAATCAGGGCTTGACAACCCCCAGGGTCTTCGGATGGTGGAATTCCCTCTCTACAATCTCATGTCCTGGTTTACTATCAAACTTACCGGTCTTTCTGTTGATACTGCTTCCAGGCTAACCTCAATTGTTTTGAGTCTTTTTTCGTCTCTTTTCATTTTCATTTTTGTCTATTCCTTGACCTCAAAATTTGCTCCGGCCTTTTTAGCCATGCTTTCCTTTCTTTTATTGCCCTTTAATATCTATTATTCCCGAACCATTCTTCCAGAAAATGCGGCCGTCTTTTTTATGACTTTATCCTTGGTTTTATTTCGTTTCCATCCGATCCTAAGTAGTATTTTTTTGTCACTTTCCGCTCTCTGTAAACCCTTCACCCTCCTGCTGACTTTACCTATTTATATTTTTCTTTTTTTTCGATTTAAAAAAACAAGAAATATTAATAGATTATTAAAAATAATCGTATTTTCTCTTATCTCTCTTGTTCCACTATTCCTTTGGCGTCACTGGATTCAGGCTTTCCCGGAAGGTATCCCCGCCTCCGCCTGGCTTCTTAATTTTTCCGACAAAAGAATTTTTCCTGAATGGTATCGGGGTTATCATATTGATTTTTTAAATCAAATCCTGATCCTTCGCCCCTACTGGTGGCGTTGGTTAATTCTGGAAAGAATCAGTTTACTTATCTTGGGAGCTTTTGGCCTTATTCCGGTTACCCTGGGTTTGTTTTATCAAAAATTTAACATTAATGTCATAAACTTTCTGGGGTTTATCGGAATATTTTTATATTTTGTCTTTGTTCCCGGTGGCAACATCCAACATGACTACTATCAAATCCTAATCATTCCTTTTATTTCCATCAGCCTTGGCTGTGGTCTCTACTACCTCCTCAACTTTACTCTCCCCAAAAAGTTCCTATCCCTCTGTCTGATGTTAATAATCTCCGCTTTTTCCCTATTTTTTTCAGCTGAAAAAATTCTTCCCTACTACCAAATCAATCGTCCGGAAATCGTATCAGCTGGAAAAAAAGTGGATGAGCTTACTCCTAAAAACAGTATTATTATCGCCCCATATCTTGGTGATACCGCTCTTCTTTATCAGACTAATCGTCCGGGTTTTCCCATTGAAATTTATGATATTGCTAAGACAAAAAAATTATTTCCTAACCGGCCTCTTTACCTAGTGTCTGTCAACTTTGATTCTTACACCAACCAGCTTATAAAACTTTATCCCACTCTTTATCGGGGAGATCAGTTTATTATTTTAGACCTCCAAAATGACTAAGCGAAAAATATTAATGATTACTCCCTACATCCCTCGCCTTTATCAGTCTGGCGGTCAAAACAGCTCCTATTACTCCATTAAATATCTGTCTTCCCGAAACGACATTACTCTTATTTGTTTCAGCCGCGACGAAGAGGGTCTCCTGGAAATTCAAAAATACTGTCGTCAGGTAATTGTAGTTAAACGGGGTAAAACCTGGAATCTTAAAAATATCCTTTTGGCTGGTTTCAGTAAATATCCCTTTCTAGTCATTAACTACATTTCCACTGCCTTAAGTGAGGCTATCAAAAACGAACTCGATTGTAATCACTTTGACCTAATCCATTGCGACAGTTTCTACCCCATTCCCAACATTCCCCTCACGTCGGTTCCCATTGTTCTGGTTGATTTGACTATTGAATATCTGGTTTACCAACATTATGTTGAAAGTCTCCGTGGTTGGAAAAAAATAATTGCCCCGCTTTTGTGGATTGACGTTCTGAAACTTAAATATTGGGAAATCCATTATTGGAAAACCATTCACACTGTGGTCGCCTTTGCCCTTGAAGATCAAAAGTTAATCACTAAAACCACCGGACGTGCTGATATTGAATTATTTCAAAACGGGGTTGATAAAACTTTTTATCTCTCCACCCCCAAGGTTCCCAAAAGCCCCACCCCTGCCCTGTTATTTGGGTTCTCTAATATGAAATGGATGCAAAACCGTGAATCGGTTGATCTGATTTTAGATCATGTTTGGCCCCAGATTATTCGGGCTATTCCTGATTGTAAGCTTTACATTATTGGCCGTTTTGCTAAAGAGTTTTACGGACACCTGGGAAACAGCCATATCATCGTTGACGAAGCTGATATTGACGGCGGTATCTTCGATCGCTTCTACTATCTTTACCACTGTTGGGCCCTGGTTGCTCCTATGGGCAGCGGGGGAGGGACTAGAAATAAATTTCTGGAAGCCATGGCTTGTGGTTTGCCGGTTATTACCACTCCCGAAGGTATGGGGGGAATTAAAATAAAAAATCAAGTTCATTCCATTGTCTGTTCGCTACCCCGCGTTGCCGCCGAAACCATTAAACTCCTAAAAAATAAATCAAAAATGCTAGAGATTGGAAAAAACGCTCGCACCTTAATCACTAAAAATTTTTCCTATGAAAAATGCGTGCTAGACTTGAATAATCTCTATGAAAAAATCATCTCCAAGAAATAGCCCCATACTTTCCGTTGTTATATTAAACTATAACGCCAAGGACTTCTTGAAAAAATTAATCGATAGTATTGATCGCTCTAAGCTTGGCCAATTTTTTATTGAAATAATCATTGCCGACAATGCCTCGACTGATAATAGTTTTTCACTGGCCAAAGCTACTCGCCAAAAAAATCCTCAAATAAAATATATCTTTCATCAGAACTCCGGCAATGTTGGTTTTGCTGCCGGCAACAATCAGGGTTTAACTGTCACCGACAATAATTCCAAATACGTTTTATTTTTAAATCCCGACACCACCGTTGATTCTGATACTTTTTTAAAAATGATTGAATTCTTTGAAAAAACCCCGGAGGCCGATGCAGCTACCTGCAATTTAATTTTGGCCACCACCGGCCTGACTCAACCAGAATCCCACCGGGGTTTTCCCACTCCCTGGAATGCTTTTTGTCACTTTTTTGGATTTGGGTTACCCAAACTCTTCCCCAAATCGAAATTATTAAACGGCTACTTTTTAGGGCATCTTGACTATTCCCAAACTCAAACTATCGACGCTTGTGTCGGTGCATTTTTTATGCTTAAAAGATCGGTTGGGGACAATGTCGGTTGGTGGAACGAAAAATATTTTTTCTACGGTGAAGATTTAGACTTCTGCTGGCAATTAAAACAGCATGGTTTTTCTCTATTCTTTTTTCCCGGTACCCAAACTATCCACTATCAGGGAGTCTCTTCTGGTGGAATCAACCAAAAACAAAAACTGTCTACCGCCTCCCGGGTCACCAAGGTTAAGGTCGCCCAAGCTTCAACTACTGCCATGCGAATTTTTTATCAAGAAAATCTTATTAACCATTATCCAGTCTATCTTCAGTGGATTGTTTGGCTAGGTGTCGATCTTCTTGAATTCTATCGCGTTTTTAAAGCTAAATATCTATGATCAAAACTTACGTCTTTATTGACAGTCAAAATTTAAATCTTGGTACTAGTAAAGATATTATTAGAAACGGAAAAGTAGTTTATAAAGGCTGGAAACTCGATTTTAAAAAGTTTTACATTTTCTTAAAAAATAAATTCAAAATTGACAAAGCTTTGCTCTTCATTGGCTATATCAAAGAAAACCAAGCACTTTACGATTCCTTAAAGTCTTTCGGATATAAGCTGGTGTATAAGCCATCAATTAAAAACCACGAAGGCACTGTTAAGGGTAATGTCGATGCGGAGTTGGTATTACACTCAGCCGCCATTGAATACCAAAATTACGACCAAGCCGTCATTGTTTCCGGCGATGGCGATTTCCATTGCTTACATGAGTTCTTGGAAAAAAATCGTAAATTGCTAAAAATAATTATTCCCAATAAACACTCCGAATCAAGTCTCCTTAAAAAATTTCAAAAATTTAAATTATTTTTATACCGGGAAAAAGATAAGTTAGAATATGGACCAAAAAAATCGGGAGGCGTCGCACATAGACACAAGGTCTAAGGGTCGTGTTCTCCCTGATGATTGAAGTAATTGTATAAAAAATGTCAAATAAAGTCAAACCGCACATTGTTATCGACGCCCGGCTTTATGGTCCGGCCAAAACCGGTATCGGCCGCTACACCCAAAATCTCCTTTTGGCTCTACCCCAGCAAAAAAACTTTAATAAATATCAGTTCGGTTTAATCGTCAAACAGGAAGACCTTGACACTGTTAAACAAGACTTGGGCATTTCATATCGATATTTTCCCACCGATATCTCCCACTATTCTTTTTCTGAACAAATCCTGCTACCCCCCTTTATTTCCAAACTTAAACCAAATCTTGTTCATTTTACCCACTTTAATAAGCCTCTTTTTTATACCGGGCTATCAGTTATCACTATTCACGATTTAATCAAACATTATTTCAGAGGGAAAAGTACCACCACCAAATCTGTTTTTACCTATTGGCCAAAATATCTAGCTTATCGATTAGCCACCAAAGATTAATATCAAAGATAATTATATTATTGTCCCCAGCAATTTCTGGCGAAACATCCTTTTAAATCGTTTCGGTTTATCTTCTTCAAAAATCACTACTATATATGAAGCTGCTGATCCCAAATTTCTCAAACTATCATCCAAAATCTGTCCGCCTAAAAACTATATTCTATACACTGGTAACCTCTATCCCCATAAAAATATCAAAGTAGTTTTTGAGGCTCTGCAAAAATTACCCGGGATTCAATTGAAAATAATCTGTGCCCGAAGCGTTTTCCAAAAGGAGGCTGAGGTTTTGTCCCAAAAACTAGGAGTTGATTCCCAAGTAACTTTTCTTGGTTTTGTTAAAGACTCTGATTTTCCCAAACTATATTCTCAAGCCCTTTGCCTGGTCCATCCTTCATTTTTAGAAGGATTTAGTCTGACGGGTCTCGAAGCCATGAGTCTAAATTGCCCCGTCATTGCTGCGTCTTCCAGCTGTCTACCTGAAATCTACGGTTCCTCCGTTCTCTATTTTGACCCACACAACAAAAACGATTTAGTTAATCAAATCACCCTTCTTCTTAAAGATCAATCACATCGTTTCCGCCTTATTAAGCTTGGTCATAAACAAATAACTAAATATTCCTGGACCAAAACCGCTTCCTCCACTCTAAAAATTTATGAAAAAATCTTGGAAAGATCTTAAGGTTGCTATTTATTACGACTGGCTAAACCAGTGGGGAGGAGCTGAAAAAGTTCTTCTTGATATCTTAGAGCTTTTTCCTAAAGCCCAACTTTTTACCCTCTTTTGTGATCCCAAAAATACACCTTGGCTTCCATCAGGTTTAAAAATTCATTCTAGTTTTATTAAAAACCCGTCGCCGATTTTTTCACCTTTTTATGATATCGCCGCCGAAAGTTTTAATCTAACCGCCTACGATTTAGTTATCGCTACCACCACCAACGTTGGTCATTCCCTTTTGACCTCGCCTGAAAGTCTCTTTGTTTGTTATTATCACAATTTCAACCGTCATCTATATCGAAACCAAAATAAATTTTTGTCGCCACTTCTTTCTATTTATCAAAAAATTGATCACATTTACTCGCGTCGTCCCGATTATTCTTTTTGCAATTCGGAAACTGTCCAAAAAAGACTGAGTGATACTTTTGACATACTCGCTAAAGTTATTTATCCGGGCATCGATATTCAATACTTCACCCCCATCACTTCAAAACCGAAAAATTATTTTCTAATTGTCAATCGCCTGGTTCCCTACAAAAATATTGATTATGTTATCGAAACATTCCAAACTCTTCCATACACCTTAAAGATTGTCGGTGTCGGCCGTGACCTTCCCAGGTTAAAAAGACTGGTCCTACCTTTCAAAAATATCGAATTTTTGGGTCTGGTGTCAAACGATTCACTTCGTCAACTTTATCAACAAAGCTTGGGCTTAATCTCACCCCAACTGGAAGATTTTGGTCTGACTTCGCTGGAAGCCCAGGCCTGTGGCCGGCCAGTTATTGGTTTTAGTCTTGGTGGAAACTCCGAAACAGTAGTTGACGGTAAAAGCGGAATTCTTTATCCCCACCAATCATGTTCTTCTCTTACCCGGGCTATTAAACACTTTTTATCTTCAAATATAAAATCCACCGACTGTCGCCGAAATTCGGAAAATTTTAGCCAATCTACCTTTATGCTAAACTTTAAAAAAGAGATTTTATCCCTATGTCAAACCAAAAAAATCATCTCTTAGTAATCCTTTGCGGTGGTACCGGCCCCCGCCTTTGGCCCTTATCCACCACCTCGAACCCTAAACAATTTCTGTCTATTTTATCCGACAAAAGTCTCCTTGAACAAACTCTCCGTCGCCTGCTTCACGTTGCTCCCAGGGAAAATATTTATATCGTTACCAGTAATCGAAACATCAATCACATAAAAAAAATCGCTAATAATTTTATCCCCCAAAATCAGGTTATTATTGAACCGGATAAAAAAAATACCGCCCTCGCTATTTATTACACTCTAAATCAATTCAAGGACTTAGATCCAAAAACGGTGATTTCCTTTTTACCCTCCGATCACTTTATTCATCCGATCAATAAATTTAAAAAGGATTTATTTTTGGCTGCCGACATCGCCAGAGAATCTTTATCGCTGGTTACCATCGGCATTCACCCTTCGTCTCCCAATACCTCCTACGGCTACATTCTCAAAAATAAAAGATTTATCGAAAAACCGGATAAAATCAGGGCTCTAAAATATATCATTAATGATGCCCTCTGGAATTCGGGTATTTATACGGCCACTCTCGGTACCTATCTCTCAGAATTCAACCAACACTTCTCTCACCCCACCTATCAAAAATCCCCACCACTTTCTTTTGACAAAGCCATCTCTGAAAAAAGTAAAAATATCAGTTGTCTTAAGGCCTCATTTGATTGGAGTGATGTCGGGGAATGGGGATCAATTTTTGCCAAGTCCGACTTTGATCACCAAAAAATTGCCACCGTCAATTCCCAAACCAAGTATCTCTCCCAAAACAGCCATCGCTGTTTATTATCATCTGAAAATCCGGATAAATTAATCGGGCTGGTTGGTGTCAATAATTTAGCCATAATCGATACCCCCAATGCTTTATTAGTTTCATCGTTGGATCAAAGTTATCAGGTTCGAGAATTAGTCGCCAAGATTGTCAACACCCCAAAATTAAAAAAATTCTTTGTAGATGATTAAAAACATTAGTATTATTAACAACTTAAGGGCTTTTATGTTTCCACTTGTTAAGCGTTTAATTGATATTATTTCCTCTGTCTTACTCTTGATTATTTTTTCTCCTGCACTGGTTTTTATTTCTTTGCTCATTAAGCTCACCTCAGATGGCCCGGTCCTTCTACGTCAGAAACGTGTCGGTAAAAATGGGGAATTCATCATGTATAAATTTCGTTCGATGTATAACGGTAAAGATTATCCCAATGATATGGATGCCTTCCTTCGGGACAAGTATCCTCACCTGTGGAAGAAATTTGTCGAAAACGGTTGGAAACTTCCAATGAACGAAGATCCTCGAATTACTCCGATTGGTAAATTTATTCGTAAAACTTCAATCGATGAAATGGCTCAGTTTATTAATGTCCTCAGGGGTGAAATGAGTTTAGTTGGCCCCCGCGCCTACCGAAATGAAGAGTTGGCTGAATATGAAAAAAAATATCCCGAATCCAAAAAATATGTGGACATTATCAAAACCGCCAAACCCGGTATTACCGGTCTCTGGCAAACCTCGGGACGAAACGATATGAGTTTTAAACAACGGGCCGAACTTGACGCCAGATACATCAAAAATCGATCTCTTCGACAAGAGTTACAAATAATTCTCAAAACTCCCTTTGTCATGTTTTCAATTTGGTAAATATGTTAGACTGATTTATGGAAATGCCCTCCTCCATCACTCCGGCTTCGACACCCAAAACCCCTAAAGTCAAATCCAAGAGAAAAAAGTTCTTACTAATACCCCTTAGTCTTTTGTTTTTTCTGATCATCGTTTTCCTCTCCGGCTTCTTTTTTATTTACCTTCCGGGAAAAAATTTATTGTCTTTAGTTGTCGTTGCCAAGACCGAATTAGAATCGTTAAAAACATCAGTCTCTGATAAAGATCTAGTACTTACTCAAACCATTATTAATAATCTAAAGGGTCAAATAAAAACTATTGACGACAAATATTCGGATTTGTCCTATTTAAAACCTCTACCCCTTATTAAAGATTATTACCAGGACGGTCGGGAACTAATTTCCATTGCCAACAATAGTTTAGATACCGGGTTAATTGTAATTGAAGCCGTCAAACCTTACCAAGATTTTTTGGGATTAAAAGGAGCCGCCACTAGTAGCGCCAAAACTACCGAAGACCGAATTACCTTTCTGACCAGATCAATTGAGGGCCTGCTTCCCAATCTCAATTTGGTTGAAAATAAAGTCAAGAACATTGAAAATTCTTTAAATTCTATTGATATCAACCGTTACCCGGAAATTTACCAAGATTTGCCTCTTCATCAAAATTTCAATCAACTTAAGGAAACCGTAGCTCAAATCAACAAATTTATTACCGACGGTAAGCCGATTCTAACCAAAACTTCGTGGCTATTGGGTAAAGACAAACCCCGAAACTATCTGGTTATTTTTCAAAACGACGGTGAACTCAGACCCAGTGGTGGCTTTTGGACCGCCTATTCCACCGTCAAAATGAACAATGGCAAGGTTACCCCGGGCATTGCCAGTAATATTTATGACCTCGATGACAAGCTCCAAAGTGTCACTCCGGCCCCCCGTCTAATCAAATCCTATCATCTTAACGTTCCTTATCTTAACCTTCGCGACAGCAATCTTTCCCCTGATTTTCCTACCGATGCCCAGATTTTTCTTGACGCCTATTACAAAGCTATGGGTAAAGGAACCAAATTCGACGCCGTTGTCGCCCTTGATACTAATGTTTTAGTTGATTTGGTCGGGGTTCTGGGTAAACTTGACACCCGAGTTGGTACTTTTACTATCAGCCCCGATAAGCGTTGTGATGGTTGCCCCAAAATTATTTACGATCTGGAGTGGATTTCTGGTCGCCCCCGAAACTTTATTGAAAATAACCGTAAAGACTTTTTGGCACCGGTAATGCAGGCTCTCCTAGCCAATGCCATGGGTTCGGAAAAAACCAAAATCCCACTCCTGGCCGACGCCTTTATTAAAAATATTCTTGAAAAACACATTCTCTTTTTCTTTCCTGACACTGAAATGCAGGCAGCCGCTGTTTTGGCCAATATTACCGGAAACATAGTTTCTACCAATTCCGATACTGATTATTTTCACCTTAACGACGCCAATTTTGCCAGCGCCAAAAGTAATATTTTTATCACTCAAAAGATAAAACATGAAATCTCCGTTACCGAAGGTCAGGTTGAACATAAAATTTCTGTCACCTACACCAACCCCAGTCCGGCCTCAAACTGTAATTTAGAAAAGGGCGATCTCTGTCTTAATGCTCCTAAATATCGTGATCTTTTCCGTTTTTATGTCCCGCTCGGTAGTCGTTTAATTAAGATGACCGGCTCTGAAGTTGACACTCTTTCTTATGAAGAATTAGGCAAACAGGTTTTTGAGGGATTTTATGGTAATAAGTATCCCCTATACGCTAAATCCAGTTCCAAAGTTACTCTCCAATATTTAAGTAGTGTCAAAGCTTCAAAAAACTATACTCTTTACCTTCAAAAACAACCTGGCACCAAAGGAGTCGGATACGAAATTTTCGTCAACGGTAAAAACGTCGAAACCTTCAATTGGGTCGGCGATAAAACTATCAGTTTACCCTTGTGATAGGTCAATCATTCAGCACTGAAGCCATAGTTGTCAATCTTCAAAACCGGGGTGAAAAAGATATTTTGGTTACTTTTCTAACTCCAAACCACGGTAAAATTCTGGTTAAAGCTGCCGGCGTAAAATCAATCAAAAGTTCCCGTGGAGCCAATCTCCAGTTAGGAAATATCGCCAAAATCAGTCTTCGCCAAAACAATGGTATCTATTGGTTGTCGGAATGTTTGGCTACTAATTCATTTTTATTTGAACCAAAAAAACTAATTCAATTAAACCTCCTGTTTTATTTTTTAGAAATTGTTAAAAACATAACTCACGAAAACGATAGTTCACCTAAAATCTTTTTTTTAGCCAAAGAAATAATCCAGCAGCTTTCTTTAAATCATCTGGTTCCCTTTATTTCCCGACAAATCGACTTCCTGGAAACTCTAGGTTTTGGTATTCCTGACAATATTCGCCAAAATCTGTTGGCCAAAAAATATCACTTAGTCCAAAAAGATCTTATTTCTTATTTCGAATCCATCCTCGAAAGACCTCTTCAAAGTAGGCAGCTTCTAACTAATAATATATAATTACCTATGACTTCCGCTACCCAATCTGATCTCGTTGCTAAAATTGTCGCCCTCTGCAAGAGAAGGGGAATAGTCTTTCAAAACAGCGAAATATACGGTGGTATTCAGGGTTTTTACGACTATGGCCCAATTGGTTCTTTAATGAAATATAATTGGAAAAACTTATGGATTCGGGATAATGTTACTAGGCGAGACGATGTAGTCTTAATCGACGGCTCAATTATCACTCATCCCAAAGTCTGGGAAGCCTCCGGTCATGTCAAAAATTTTGGTGATGAATTAGTTGAATGCAAAAAATGTCACCAACGTTTCCGCCCCGACCTAATTAATAACTCTCCAAAATGTCTCAAATGTGGTGGTGAACTCACTGATCCAAAAAAATTCAATATCCTGTTTCACACCGAAATCGGCGTTATCGAGGGTGAGAAAATTCCAGCCTTCTTGAGGGGTGAAGCCTGTCAAAACATTTACCTTAATTTTAAAAACATCGTTGACTCCTCCCGAGTCACCATTCCTTTCGGTATTGCCCAAATCGGTAAAGCTTTTCGAAACGAAATTACACCTAAAAATTTTCTCTATCGTACCCGCGAATTTGAACAATGGGACATCCAATACTTCGTTCATCCTCAGGATATGGATAAGTGGTACGAATATTGGAAAGAAAAACGTCTCTCTTGGTATCAAAATCTATTCAATAACCAAGATAATCTCCGCCTGCGCCAACACACTCCCGATGAGCTGGTTTTCTACGCCAAAAAAGCTTTTGATATCGAATATAATTCTCCCTGGGGTTGGGCTGAAATGGAGGGTATCCACTGGCGCAGCGATTATGATTTGACTCAACATTCCCATTTCAGCGGTCAAGATCTTTCCTATCGAGATCCGACTACTTCCCAAAAATATATTCCCAATATTGTCGAAACTTCCGGTGGAGTTGACCGTTCCTTTTTCTTCTTGCTCCTCGATGCTTATCGAGAAGAAAGTACTCCCACTGGCAACATTCGAACTTTCCTAAAAATAAGTCCCAAGGTTTCTGCCTATAAAATGGCGATTTTCCCACTAGCTAGCAATAAACCCGAGTTGATCGATAAAGCTCAATCCCTCTACCAGCAACTACAACAACGGTTCTCGGTTGATTTTGATGATAGCAGTAGTATTGGTAAAAAATATCGCCGCCACGACGAAATTGGTACCCCTTGGTGCGCGGTTATCGATTACCAAAGTTTAAAAGACAATACCGTCACTATTCGCGACCGCGATACTATGGAACAAATTCGCCTGCCAATTGAAGAAATTGACTCTTGGTTACAAAAAAAGTTAAACTAATTTATGAAAAAATTTCTTTCTTTAATTATTCTTTCCTCCATATTTCTCTCCGCCTGCAGTCAGTCCAAATCCCCGGTTTCACCCACCCCAACTCCGGTACCCCGTGAATATGTCTTAACTGAAACCGACAAACCCAAAATCACTCTCACCCCCCGAAGCGATGGTCACGAACTAACTCTCAAAATTACAGGCATAAAACCAATCTTTAAAAAAATTGAATATGAATTGGTTTACACCGCCAGTGATTCCGGACTGGAAATTGAAAAAGGGGTTAGCGGCACCGCCGAACCAAAGGACATTACCAATGGTAGTTTTGAACGCAAGATACTTTTAGGAACTGAAAGCTGCACCAGTGGTTGTAAATATAAATATGACGCCGGGGTCAACGGCGGTACTCTCAATCTCACTCTAAACACTCAAAACGACCAGGTGGCCGCCATAGTGATGCCCTTTACCCTTACTCTAATCAAGTCCAAAGGCTTCACCATCACCTGGAAACAATGAAGTACCACCAATCCGTTCTTCTTGATGAAGTGATCAGGCTTTTTGACCCCCAAAAAAATCAAGTTTACCTCGATGCCACCCTTGGTCACGGTGGTCACACAATTTCCCTCCTCAAATCAGGGGCTACCGTTTTTGGTCTTGACGCTGATAGCAATAACTTGGCCCTGAGTACCAAAAGAATTACTGATCTTAATTTATCTACCTCTTTTCACCCCCTAAAAGGAAACTTCTCCCGATTGAAAAGTATCTGGAAAAAAAACATCAATCAACCTCTCGATGGTCTTCTCTTTGATTTAGGTTTAAGTATTTCCCAACAGCTTTCCCAAAATCGTGGTTTTTCTTTCAACGATCAATTTTCCCTGGACATGAGACTTGATCCGACTCATCAACACCTTACTGCCGAAAATATAATCAACACGGCCTCCGAAGAGGACTTATTTAATATTTTTTCCAAAATCTCTCAGGAAAGATATAGCCGACCCCTGGCTCAAAGAATTATTAACCGCCGGCAACAGGAACCTATCAAATCAGGATTGAGATTGGCTGAAATTATCCGTTCTTTCTATAAAAATAGAAAAGTAACTTGCCCCCACGATCCGGCTACCAAAATATTTTTGGCCCTCCGAATTACTGTTAATAATGAATTAAAAAATTTAAATAAAGCC
>CAZSLG010000009.1:0-17595 GCA_964607745.1 uncultured Gammaproteobacteria bacterium
AAGGGAATTTTATTGACCTCAAGAAGTTTACGGTTGCCAACAAAGTAAACCTGACCATTAACGGCGGCTTTGACACCAAAACCCGGAATGGCCTGAAAAGAATCAATTTGATAATTGCTAGTACCGGTATTTTGGCCATATCTGACAATGGCCTCGGCCAGAGGATGCTCTGATTTGGCTTCTATTGAACACAAAATTGAGAGAATGGTCTGGTCACCGGGAAGGTAGTTTATAAAATCAGTTACTTCGGGTTTGCCTTTTGTTAAAGTGCCGGTTTTGTCAAAAACTATAGCTTTGATTTTTTCCGCCATTTCTAAAGGCTCACCGCCCTTGATTAGTACTCCATGCTCGGCACCTTTGCCGGTGCCCACCATAATTGAAGTAGGGGTTGCCAGTCCTAAGGCGCAGGGACAGGCAATAACAATAACGGCCACAAAAGCCAGTAGTGAATAAGTGAGTGAGGCGCCAAGTAAAAAATACCAAGTAATAAAAGTAAGAATGGCAATACCGATAACCACCGGAACAAAAATCGAAGAAATCCTGTCGGCAAAACCCTGGATCGGAGCTTTGGAGCCCTGGGCGTCCTCGATTAATTTGACAATATGGGAAAGGGCGGTGTCGGCACCGATTTTGGTGGTTTTAAACTCAAAAGAGCCGGTCTTATTGATAGTGGCGGTATAAACTTTGGAGCCGATTTGTTTTTCAACCGGTAGGGATTCACCGGTTAAAATCGATTCGTCGACGGCTGAATAACCCGAAACAACCTCGCCATCAACAGGAATCCGTTCACCGGGGCGGACGACGACAACATCACCGACAATAACTTGTTCAACCGGAATATCTAAAGGTTCTCCATTTCGAAGAACACGGGCGGTTTTTGGAGCCAAGCCCATTAGTTTTTCAATAGCTTTAGAAGTTTTACCTTTGGCTTTGGCTTCTAAAAATTTGCCAAGAGCGACAAAAGTAACCAAAAAGGCGGCCACTTCAAAATAAAGATTAGGCACTTTGGTGCCATTAAGACCAATAATCGATCCTGTCTCAACTATATATTTAACAAACTCGTAAACACTATAAGCAAAGGCGGTACCAGTACCGATGGCAATTAACGAATCCATGGAGAAAGTTCGCATTTTAAGTGCCGACCAAAAACCAGCAAAGAAATTAGATCCAACATAAAAGAGAACTGGAGCTGTCAGTATTAATGAAATTACCCCAGCATAGGGCATAATTACTGATTTTAAGGGAATGGTATTGGTAAAATCATAGGCCATAAACAAAATCATGGGGATACTTAGGACAAAACCCATGATTAGTTTTTTAAACCAATAACTAATCTCATGTTGACGTTTTTCTTTTTGATTGTCTTCTTTTTCACCGGGTAGAGAGGCCTTATAACCGGCCACCTCTACACCTCTAATTAAATCCTCGATTTTGGCAATAGAAGGATCGTAAACAATGCGGGCTTTTTCGGAGGCAAAATTAACGTTGACCTCATTGACACCTTTTACTTTTTTGACGGAACGTTCAATTAAACCGGCGCATGAGGAACAATGCATGCCGGAAACTTCGAGAATATCGACTTTTGAGTTGGAAACCGAGTCCATAGATAATTATACTACATCTGTAGTAGATGTAGCAGTATAACCGTTGTCTTTGATAGTGGCAATAAGATCATCAACTGAATTTTTATCAGGTTCAAATTCAACTACAACCAATTTGGTGTCGAGGGAAGCGTTAACGGCGACCACACCGGGTTTATCCTCGAGATCCATTTGAATAAGCCGGGGACAGGAGGGACAGTGCATATCATCAACTTTGAAAGTAACGGTTATAGTATTCATACTAACGTCCTCCACACGATCCACTTCCTCCCCCGCCGCCACAGCCACAACCCTTAGCCCCTGATTCAACTGGGGCAGTATTGACCGCGGTACCAACAGAACCCGATGAGTCGACCACTTCAATAGTGCCGGAAACCATCCCCATCCAACAACTAAATTTATAAACACCGGGCTTGGGTGAAGTAAATTCTTTAACTGAAGTGGTACCGTCAACTAAATCAATTTGACCGTCAAAAAGGCTGCGGGAAATGATGGCATTGGTACAACCGCTGATATTGTTGGTGGTAATTTCCCAGCGGGTGGGAGTATTGGCTCTGATTTTAAAACGATTGGGGGTATAGCCTGAAGAGGAAGCATTCATTTTAATAATCTGCTGACCATTAACTATCGAAACTAACTCACCAGTCGATCCAACACTCTTCGTATAACTTGAGTTGACGGCAAATACATCTGATAGGTTAGGAAGACCAATAACACTAAGTTGAGCATTGATATTGAAAAGGGCAAAAAATAGGACAAGATAGCCGGCGATAGCGGAAAAAGAA
Organism: uncultured Gammaproteobacteria bacterium; assembly: GCA_964607745.1. GTDB lineage: Bacteria > Patescibacteriota > Microgenomatia > UBA12405 > UBA12405 > UBA12158. Next base: position 2,387 of record CAZSLG010000009.1, read on the forward strand.
GCAGAGGTTTCAGGATTGCTTTGAAATTTGACACTACTGTAACCGATGGCCAAAAGTCCCGGAATAGTACCGAGAGCAAAGAATGCCATAATTAGGGCACCAGTTGCAGGTGAGCCGGAAGCTAAAGCCAGAGCTTGGGCGGTGATGGTGAAACCACAGGGAAGAAAAAAGGTTAAGGCGCCCATGAGGGCCGGAGCAAAACGGCTTTGAAAATTTGACTCGTTGGCAATGTGACCGGTAAGGGATTTGGGGAGGCGGATTTGAAAAGAGGCAAGAGCTTTGACGCCCAGCATTTGCAATCCAAGCATTATCATTAAACCCGAAACAGCAATAACTAAAGTAGCGGTGAAGAGAGGTGAAAGCCGAAAGAAATTGCCAACATAACCCAAGAGAGCTCCAAAAAAGGCGTAACCAAGAACCCGACCGCCATTAAAAAGAAAGTGGGGCTGGAGTTTTTGGAGAGTACTGTCGCTGTTGCCGTAATTGCCGACCCATTGACGGCTAACCGAAAGAATAATGCCGCCAACCAGAGCGGCACAACTACTGAAACCGGCCAAGAGACCGAACACGAGAAATATAGGTAGAGTGGAAGTGGTATTGACAGAAACCAGAGAGGTTAGACCGCTTTTATTTAACAGAAGAAAACCGATAATTATCAGACCGGCGATAAAAAGAACGGAGAAGGGTGACTTCGGTTTGGAAACAGCACAATAAGAATCGGTGGCAATTCGGGTATTTTTGTGGAAAGGGGTATTGGAAAACCGATAGTGATCCTCTTTAAATATTTTACTAAGATACTTGGCGGAAATTTGGTCGTCCTGTTGATGCTCAACAGTGACCATGTTTTTGGACAAGTCGGTATCGACCATATTGACGGTCGGTTCTTTGATGATCCTTTTTTCTATAAGAATTTCGCAGGAGGGACAATGCATTCCTTTGATATAGAATGTGGATTGAATCGACGCTTGTTTGTTTTTCATACTACAGAGTGTAGTAGTTTCCTTTCTGTTTGTCAATGGAGTGTTGGTTGGCAATGGTCACTCTGGAAAAAAATTTGACTTGTCGAACTGGTTATTAATTTTTCGACACACCTAAGAAGATGCCGGCAGTCAAAAAAGAGATCAGAATCTTTTATTAATAGGGTACTTGAGAGAAAGAAAAATAAAATTACTGAATAATAAGCCATGGGTATTTTTATGCCTTGTTTTTTTTGCCCGACTAGAATCTTTATTCTTTCGCTTTGACTATTAAAATAGCTGACCCCAGGTTCAAAACTATGACTTTGAAATTTCAACAGGGCTGAAACTAACGGTATTTTATTGTTTAATAATTCATCGGAATAATTGTCTGATGAGACTTCGATTAGAGTTAAATAGTTATCAAAAAGCCAGTTTTTGCCCGGAAGAAACGGTAGGGCGGATTTTATAAATCCGGTTATAAAAATTTTGAGAGGGTGATAATTTTTTTGATGATTTATTTCGTGTTGAACCATGGCTTTTATTTCCTCCTGAGAGTGGGTTTTGAATATGGCCAGGGAAAGGTAAATTACGGGATGACAGAACCCGAAGGTAAAGATAAGACCACGGCCGGAGCGGAATTGGGTAAAGGTCTGGGTAATCTTGGTAATGTCCAGGGACTTAATAAAAAGATGGGTGGATTTGATACTTTGGATCGATTTAACGAGGGATTTTACATACCGGGAAAGAAGTCCGAGTAAAATCAGTCCAGGGATGACATTGATTAAGAATGACCGGGAAGTAATTAAGCTTAATGTATTGTCGCTAATTTTCAGAGCGTCGAGTAAAAATATGATTTGCATGGTTAAGGCACGGAGAAGTTTGGGAGAGGCAACTGCCAAGAAAATCGAATAAAAAAGGCCCGTTAACAGTATCAATCCAAAATAGATATCAGAAAAAAGGTTGAGTTTTTTGGAGCTCATTTTTGAGATGCCAAATATTTTTTTAATAGGCCCAGATCTTTTTTGTCATTTTTGATGACATCAACAAAGTTGGCAATGGCCACTTGGCCATAGGAATCGACCAAGCCATTAAAAATTCCGGAGAGATTTTTGGTGATAAAAACTTCACGGCTGAGACAGGGTGAATAAAAATAAACCTTACCGGACATTTTACGGCAAACTATTTTTTTATCAGTCAATCTTTTGAGAATGGTCATAATGGTGGTATAGGCATAGTCCCCTTTTAGTTCCTGTAAAACTTCGATTGGTTTGAGTGATTTTGAAGATTTCCAGAGGATATCCATGACCTTTTGTTCAAGCGGACCGAAAGGTTCGGTTTTCATACTACTGATTGTAGTACATATCTAATTTTTGTCAATTAAAGTAAAAATCCCCCGAAACAATATCGGAGGACTTTTAGGGGCTCTAAGAGTCATAAAAATCTAACAGTTAGAGGTCAAAGTTATTTGCCGCAATTACAGGACTTGCCATCTTGGCAGCCACATTTGCAGTCTGATCCACAATTACAAGAGTTTTTATTATCTTCCATGGGATTGAAAACTATTAACTACTACAATTGTAGTATTAGTACATAGTTTTGTCAAGGACATAAATTATTGCGTTATTGTAGGCAAGATGTTATAATCTGCCATGTCAAGATATTCAGCGGACAGTGTAGTGAGAATAGGAGCGTTGGAGGAGCTGAATAACCCGGTGATGACTAATTGGATTGAAAAAGCCTTTGGAGTTCGAATGGTCGGTAGAGTGCTTAAACAAGAGAGGGGTGAATCACCAGATTTTATGAGAGCTTGGTGTGTATTGAGTCCTGTTGTTAATGCCCGGACAGAAGTCCCAGAAACCGTAATTAAAAACTTAAGTGTAGGAAGAACGACCATTTTGGGGTTCGATAATTCGGATGAGATACCGATTTGTTTAAATACATTAAGGGGACAAGTAATTGAAGCTTGTGGTTTAGGATCAATAATAGCCAGAAACTTTGCAGATCAAAAAGGAGGAATTGGAGTGGGAATAATAAGATCACTGGTGGCGATTAAGCTGAAGACGGAAGATTGATGCCTATCTTGTCAATAAAATGACCAAAATCCTGATAAACAAAGGCATTAATGCCTAAGGCTTGAGCGGATAAAACATTGGCTTCTTTGTCATCAGCAAAAATAATTTCAGTAGGAAGACAACCGGATTGGTTAATAAGCGCCTGAAAAATTTCGGGGTCGGGTTTGATGGCACCGATTTGGTAGGAAAGAATTTGGATGTCAAAATCTGGAAGAAAAGAAATTTTTTGATCCAAAGCATTAATACGAGTGGAAAAATTATTGGTACAAATACAAGTTTTGATACCAAGCTTCCGGATTCCCTGAACAGTGTTAACTACATTTTGGTTGACGGAATAGGAATCGGCCAGAAGTTTTTTAAATTGGTCGAGAGAATAGTTGATACCAAAACTATTATTGACATAGGCCCAATAATCAGCTTCGGACATAATCCCCATTTTGAAATTAAGCATTTCCTCGGATTTGGCTAAAACGTAATCGATTAAATCCTGATCGGAGGTGTATTCCAGAAAAATATTTTTGAATTTTTTGAAAGAATCACCGGTAAAGTAAACACCATCAAGGTCGAAAGTAACAGCTTTGATCATGGCTTATTATATAATGGCTTGACAGAGAGATGTTTGTATTGTACCATTATGTACAGTGATAAAAAGGATATTGCCCCATAAACCAGTTTCATTTGAATGGGATAAGGGTAATATCATTAAAAACTGGGAAAAACACGAAGTCAGCAATGACGAGTGTGAACAGATTTTTGTAAATACTCCAAAAGTATTTGCGGACACAAAGCATTCTGATCGTGAGAAAAGAATGACCGCATACGGAAAAACCGATGGAGGAAGATATTTAACAATTGTTTTTACTTACAGACAATTATTTATTAGAGTGATCTCCGCCAGAGATCAAAACAAAAAGGAAAAAGCAAAATATGAAACAAAAAATTAAACCAATACCAAAGTTTAAAAATGAAGATGCGGAGAGAGATTTTTGGGCGACTCATGACACAACCGAATATTTCGATATGTCTAAAGAGGTAAAATTTGATTTCTCGGAGTTAAAACTGACAGCTAAACCGATAACATTGAGATTGCCATTGTCTTTGATTTCTGATCTGAAAAGATTGGCCAATAAAAGGGACGTCCCCTACCAATCTTTAATGAAAGTGTGGCTGGCGGAGAAAGTACGGAAGGAGAACAAGGCTATCTAACCGCCTTGGCGACACCGGTGATAAAATTGGATAATATGCAATTTAACAAAATCTCAACAATTTTGATTTGGTCGGAAAATTGGAAGAGGTTGGCAGATTGGTATCAGGAATTGTTTGACCTAAAATTAGTGGAAGAAATAGGTCATCCCCAAGACACGGGGCGACTGTTTGAATTTCCTGAAGATGGGGTGAAGTTATGGATTGGTCAACATTCGGAAGTGAAAGGAACAAACCCTGATCCTTGCCGAATTATGTTTAATATCAATGTTGATTCGGTGGCAAAAGCTTATGAATATCTAATATCGAAAGGGGTAAAAATTGTCGCCGCACCATTCAAAGCGCCGACTTTTGATAAATGGTTTGTGACTTTTGAAGATTTGGATGGTAATTATGTTCAAATAATCGGGCCAAAAGAGTAATGAAAAGTATTTTGTCGATTGGGGGCCTGGGAATTGATAAAAAAGACAGAGTTCTGGTCTTTATGCCACATCCGGATGACGAGGCGGTATTTATGAGTGGATTCCTAAAGAAAATAACAGCCAATGCCGTTGAGACTAGAGTTGTTATTTTCACCGCCGGAGAAAAAAGTACACTACGGTATGGTTTATCCCCCGACGAGGATCTGGCTAAAGCAAGAAGAAAAGAACTTCTAAATTCGTTTCGGATTTTGGGGGTTAAAAATTTTGAAGTTTTATCATTTCCTGATGGAGATTTAAAAAATAAAAAACCGGAAATGGAAATAGAAATACAGAAACAAATTTTGGATTTCAAACCAACTCATGTAGTAACTCTGGAACCGGATGGGGTTTATGGGCATCCGGATCATATTTCCTTGAGCGAAGCGGTGAGTGCGGTAGTGAAAAAACCAATTCGGTTACTGTATACAACCATCGGTGAATATAAAGTAAAACCAAAGGCTTCAAGTATGGCAGAAAGAGAAATTCACCCCTTAAAACCTGATTATGGTCTACGGTTGGGGTTACGAGAAAGATTGACAAAATTGAAATCGCTACGGGCCCACAAATCTCAATTTAATATTTCCCAAACAAAACCAAATGATTTCAATTTCTTTAAGGTAAATAATATGCTAAATTATGAGTATTTTGTTTATAGAGACAAAAAGGTTGGGTGATAAAATGGGATATGAAATATAGAACATTGGGTAGAACGGGTTTAAGGGTTTCAGAAGTGGGGATGGGGACGTGGCAACTAGCCAATGACCCAAATTACTGGATTGGATCAGACTTGGAAGAGAGCTATAAATGTTTGGGGGCATACGTAGAAGCGGGAGGAAATTTTATCGATACAGCCTGGATTTATGGATATGATGATAAAAATCCAGAAATACATCCATCAGAAATGTTGGTAGGAAAGTATTTAAAAGAATCGGGAAATAGAGAAAAAATAGTTTTGGCAACCAAGATTCCGCCAAAAAATATGAATTGGCCAGCACCGGAGGGAGTGGGAATTGATGAAGCATTTCCTACTGAATGGGTAGAAAAGTGTGTTAATGACTCGCTTATAAGTCTGCAGGTTGAAACAATTGATCTAATGCAGTTTCATGTCTGGCAAGATCAATTTGTAGAGAGGGATGAATGGAAGATATTTGTGGAAAAGACCAAAAAGAGCGGAAAAGTGAGATTTTTCGGAATATCAATTAATGATTATCAGCCGGAGAATTGTATTCGAACGCTAGATACGGGGTTGATTGACACCATTCAATTTATTTTTAACGTCTTTCATCAAAAGCCGACCGAAGTACTACTGCCCTACGCTAAAAAAAATAATATCGGCCTGATTGCCCGAGTACCCTTGGATGAGGGTGGACTGTCGGGTAAATTTAATTCTCAAACCGTGTTTGAGACAGGTGATTTTAGGAGTAAATATTTTTCAGGAGAAAGATTGGTGGAGCTGGAAAAAAGGATAGACGAATTGAAAAAATTACTGGAGCCGGGGCAAAGTGTAGCTGATTTGGCTTTACGATATATTTTATCGTTTGACGAGGTAAGCAGCATCATACCAGGGATGAGAAGATTGGCGCATGTGGCTGAAAATTCTAAAGTATCTGATGAGGGGAAGTTGTCGGAAGGGGTGATGCAAGAACTAAAAAAGCACAGTTGGGAGAGAAATTTTTATCCGACTGACTAGATGAAAGACAAAATAAAAGATAAATTGGAGAAAGACGGGAAATATTGGATAGTATTTGTGGGTGATTCGATAACCAGCTGCGAATGGGTACATCCTAATTGGCGGGAAATAGTGGAATATGTATTGAAGGAAGAATTACAAAAAGTTATACCGGATTGGAAGGTCCCCTCTTGGGGAATTAGATGTTTTAATCACGGCTACGACGGAGCGACAACAAAAGATGTGTTGGAAAAAATAAATGAAATTGAAGGGCTACAACCAGATCTAGTGATAATGATGATGGGAGGAAACGATTCAGTACTGGGAGTAAGTGAAAAGGAACACGGCGAAAACATAAAAACAATTGCTAAAAGTTTGGCGGATAAAAATATCGATTTAGTTTATTCGACAGACAGTAAACCGTGGAACGATAAAATTGCTGAATTGTATGGCAAATATGTTGAAATTGATAAAAAGCTAAATTTGGATGGGGTCCGATTTATAAATCTATTTGAGGAATTTGATAACTTTCCTAAGGAGCGAATTTTTACTTTTAAATCGGAAGAAATTGCGGTGGTGGGACTAAAAAAAGGAGATATTGATTTTTTACATCCAAATCAATTGGGAAATGCCTATATTGCCAAAATAATTTTAAAAGAGGTCTTTCAAATAGATTTTGACCCGGAAAAATATATAGAAACGAATACTGCCGGTTATAAATATCCGGAATATCAATGAATGAAAGGAAGGAAAAATTGCTTTCGGAGTTGGAAAAATATGAGAAAAAGATTGCTCAGCTAAAGGCTGATTGTGCGGAATTTAAGGGTGGAGGGAGTAGGTATGGAGATGAATACGGAGAAATTCAGGTTAAGGTATATGCCCAAATGATAAGAGAAATAAAAGAAGAGTTATTGAAACTTAAATCTTAACTTTTTTTATCACCCGTCGGAAGGAATCGAGAGCTAAAACCCCGTAGGTGTCGAGGAGACGGGAGAAGAGGGTGTCGAGACAACGGCAGGAGTAGGATTTTTTGTCGGAAAGAGGCGAATAGAGAAAGGTGTTGCCGGATTTAATGCGCCGGACAATTTTTTTGTCAGCTAAACGGGTAAGAACGGTCATGATGGTGGTGTAGGCGGAATCTCCCGCCAGCTTATCTTTAACATCGGCGGGTTTTAAGGGAATTTTTGAACTCCATAAAACATCCATGATTTTTTGTTCGAGGCCACCAAGAAGGCCACATTTGCTACTACAGTGACAATTGCAGGACATGTACAAATTATACTACATATGTAGGATACCTGATTCCGACCCGGCAGTGGCCGGGTGTCATGCTATCATATTTTTATATGAATTCCACTCAACAAAACCTCTTAAAAGCCTTCGCCGGGGAATCGCAGGCGAGAAATAAATATCAAACTTTTGCCAAAATTGCCCGAAAAGAAGGACAAGAATGGATAGCCAGGGTATTTGAAGAAACTGCTGATAATGAGAGGGTTCATGCTGAAGAATTGTTTGAATTAATTACCGAACCGGTACAGACAGAGGGAAATTTGGGAATAGTGCCGGCTTATGAAACAACGGTTGAAAATTTGGAAGTGGCAGCGGAAGGTGAAAGATATGAGTGGACTAAAATGTATCCGGATTTTGAGGAGATGGCGAAGTCGGATAAGGAAACGGAGGCAATCAAATTGTTTGGAGAGTTAAAAGAAGTAGAGGAAAAACACGAGGAAAGATACATAATTTTGGCCAAAAAACTGGATAGTAAAACGCTTTACAGCAGCGACGTCGAATTAGAATGGAAGTGTGTTAATTGCGGCTATATCCATAAAGGGAAAACTCCCCCACCGACGTGTCCGCTGTGCAAAAAGCCGTTTAGCTGGTATATGCCGATAGGATTAGTCAGGTAAGGATGACAGCCTTGACTGACGAAAAAATAGTAGTCAGGATTCAGTCGGGTGAAACAGAAATATTTGGAAAGATAATTGACCGGTATCAGAGAAGATTGGCCGGATTTATTAAAAAAATTATCGGAAACCACGATGAAGTTGATGACCTGGTGGAAAATAGTTTGGTGGCGGCTTATGTAAATATCCAGGATTTTGATACGAAAAAAAAATTCAGCAGTTGGATACTGCGAATTGCCCACAACATAACAGTGGACTTTATTAAAAAAAAGAAACCGTTAATTTTACCTGAAGATTGGGATGAAGCTGACAAAAATAACAAACTGTTTGAAGAGATGGAAATTGAAAGAGAAGAGAAAATAAAGATTAACGGAGCCTTGGAAAAATTAGAATTGAAATATAGAGAGGTATTGGTATTAAAATATTTTGAGGATAAAAGTTATGAAGAAATCTCGGATATTTTACACACAAGTACCAGTAATGTGGGGGTAATAATTAAAAGGGCTAAAAGCAAATTGAGAGAAATTTATGAAAAATAAAGAAATAAAAAAAGAGTTAATGCAAAAAATTAAAACCGGAAAGGTGGTAATGAAACCGAAGTGGGAATTTAAATTGAAAGAATGGGGAACGGAAGGAATTGGGTTGGTGGCAGTGGCGGTGGCAGCAGTGGCTCTAACGGCTCTTTATTATTTTATTAAGATTTATGACCCGCGGGAATGGTTGCCATTCGGTCAAATCGGCTGGCAAATATTTTTGGAAGATTTTCCTTACTACTGGCTGATATTGAACTTATTTTTGGTATGCGCCGGAGTGTGGTTATGGTCGAGGGTGGGTCAGAATTACAAAAAAACCCGGGGTGGGCTGGCGCTGGCGGTGGTGGGAGGAGTGTTGCTTTTGTCTATTGGCCTAATTCTGTTTCGAGGTCTTTGAAATCAACACTTAGGTCGGGCTCAGTGGAAGATAAATCCTGAAGTAGTTCTTCGTCGGTCATATCTTCGATTTTGGTTTCTTCTACCTTGTTTGGGAGTTCAGTTTTAGCCTGATCGGTTAAGTCACAGGCAGACAAAAAAAGGCCCGAAAAAACAATCAGGACAGCGATAATTGCTTTATTCATTATTTAGATTTTATTACCAAACGAAGGGTTTGGGCAAGTATCTGACGAAGATCTTTGATGTCCTCCTGAAGAGTTTTGGCTAACTCTTTGAGCTCGGGGGTGAGCTTTGCGGGAGCGGAAGAAGCCTTGATTTCTTCTACCTTGGCGTCAAAAAGCTTGAGATCGGCTAAATATTTGACGGTGTTAAACTTTTTTAATTCGGCTTTGGCGGTGATCAGATTGCGGGGCTTATCGCCGGATTCGAGTTTGGCAATACGCTGCTGAATACGATCACGTAATTTTAGGGTGTTTTCAAAGCGCTCGGTTATCCCCTGTCGAAGACGCTTAATGACACCTTCGGCGGCACGAAGTCGGCGATTTTGCTGTGGGTTACTGGAAGGGTTGACGAGTGGTTTATTATCTCTTTCTTCAAGACGGTTTTGGTTTTTTTCTTTGATCGTTTGGCCAAAGTTCTGCCCTTTAGCTAAGGACGGAGTGGAAATAGATAAAAATAAGGCCGAAACAAGAAGGATTGAGAATGTGTATTTCATATAAGGGGTTACGAGCCAACCGTAAATTTATTACAAAACCTGGCAGTGAGGGCAATAAAAGGTACCACGACCACCGAGTTTAAGACGACAAATTAGGGTTTTACAGACAAGACAAGGTAGCCCACTGCGCTGGTAAACCCGAAAAGAAAATTGGTTTTTACCAACAGTGCCGTCGGGGCGAAGATATTTCTGGTCGCGGGCGGTGGAACCACCAGCCAATACCGAAAGTTTCATGATTTTGATAAGAGAGTGATGAAGATTTTTGGCCTGTTTTAGGGTAACTTTTTTAGATATAGTTTGGGGGTGAACTTTAGCCAGAAAGAGAGCGTCATTGGCGTAAATATTACCGACGCCGGACATTGAATACTGATCAAGAAGAACTAATTTAATAGGGCGGGAAGATTTTTGGGATTGAGAGTGGAGATACTTGGGAGTAAATTTGGGATCAAAAATATCAAGACCAAGAATTTTTTGAGATTTGACAAGCTCAGCTCGGGATAAGAGTTTAATCCAACCAAACTTGCGCTGATCATTAAAATATAATTTTGAATTGTTGGAAAAAGTAAAAATTAAGCGAGTAGATTTAGATGAAATGGTTTTGGTCGGATGTCCAAGCATATAGTCCCCCATGATTAGCTGGCCGGTCATTTTGAGATGAACAAGAAGAACTAAGCCGTTGTCGAGATAAATTGACAGTTGCTTACCGAGACGGGAAAATTTGATAATTTTTCGATTGAGAATCCTTTTGGGATCGCCAATAAAACTTTTTGGATTAAGAATCTGGAGATTTTTAATTTTTTTATTTAGGAGTTTATCTTCAAGAAAAAGACGGATAACTTCAACTTCGGGTAATTCGGGCACAAATTTGGAAAATGATAAAAGAAAAATATATTAGCAATAAACCGAAGCCCTCAACTTTACTAAACGAATATTTTTTACCAGTGATGGCAAAAACATAAACCATAAAAGTAGCCATGGTCAAATAGGTAAGATCATAGACAAAACCTGACAAAAGAACTGGCCTGATAAAAGTGGAGACTCCCAAAATAAATAATAAATTAAAAAGGTTTGAACCTAAGATATTACCGACTCCCAGCTCGCCATCGTTTTTCTTGACGGCCACCCAAGTAGTAACCAATTCGGGCAGGGAAGTGCCAATGGCTAGCAAAAAATATCCCAAAATAGTTTCCGATATTTTTAGCTGGCTAGCTAAATTGATTATTTGGTCGATACAAAGCTTGCCGGAGAGAACCAACAGAGCCAAAGAAGAGATAAGCAACAAGGGTTTGAACTGGACATACACCTTTTTCGAGTTTTCGAGATGATTGTAATCTTTGGACAGAATTATGAGTATTAGAAAGATTAGAACCAGAGAAATGCCTGAGGCCCAATTTAATACAAAGCCCATATAAGCTGACAGGGCCCAAAAAACCATAAGTGCAGCCAGATTTAGAGGAACGTTAATATCAATGTCCCGCTTTTTTATTCGATAGTTATTAAAAATAGCGACAAGTCCGAGTATTAAGCATAGGTTGGTGATATTACTACCAACAATACTTGATACTACTAGTTGGTTGTGGCCGGAAAAGGCGGAAAATATAGTAGATATTAGTTCGGGAAGAGAGGTACCAAAAGCAACGACAGTAAAACCAATCAGGAAATCTCCTATTTTTAACTTTTTAGCTAGAGATGAAGCTTGGTCAACAAACATACCAGCTGATTTGATCAGAAGAAACAAGGTGACTAAAACTATCAAAAGTGTGGCCATAAAATATTTTACAGTACCGGCTATATGAGGTCGTCGAGGTCGACGGTGGAAACAGTGGGATTGCTGGCTAGACGGTTAAGACCGACAAGCATGTCGGTGAGAGAGTCTTTGATGCTGGAGAAAGAGTTGAGATAAACCTGGGTTTGGGTAATATAACCCATAACCAAAACCAAATCGGAAATTTGTTTGTTACCACCAACAACCTCAGAGATTTGGAGGAAGAGAATAAGAGAGTAAAAAATAACGGCAGTGTTTTGAAGAAGGTTCCACTCGATATTACCCCAATCAACCAATCGACGGAAGTGGCGGGACCAGGATTTCTGTTCAAGATTAAAGTCGTTACTGTCCTGAAGCTTGGCGTAATAAACTTCGGTGCGGGTGTTTAAAATGTTTTTCAGGTGGGCGTAGCGCTGGGTGGTGTAATAATCTGTAGCATAATAAACGGCAATATAGGCAATATTCAAAATGAAGGCTGGAAAATTAAGAAATAATAAAATTACCGGAATAAAAAGAATGGAAACGAAGGAATCAATGCCGGGTTGTTTGATTAAATTAAGGGTGGTAGAGGAAGCGTCGGCAAAATTTCTGATGGCCTGAACAATTTCGTGACGTTCAGATTTAGTGGAGGTTTTAAGATCAGAGAGAAAGAAGTTGTGAATATCAAAGGAAACAGCGGCAATTTCGTATTCCAATTTGGTGATGGAACGGAGGCGGGTAAAATTGTCAATAACGCGGACCAAAAAAATAAGAAATACGGCTAGGACAACAGATTCCAGGGGTGCTTTTTGCTCGAGAAGCTTAACAACTCCGGAAAACTGATAGATGGTAACCAGAGGAAGAATGGCTGAAAGAAAGCGAATAATAAACCAGAAGAACAGGGATTTTTTGTTTTGACAGATTTTGAGAATAAAGCTTAAAACTTTGTAAGTTTGAGTGTCCACAAAATTAATTATCAATTAATGGATATCAATTATCAATTAGCGCAAAATCCCCTTTTTATTCAAAACCCCTCTCGGCTGCGCCGCATCTCCCCTTGAAAAAGGGAGAAAATAACAAACAATAAAATAATTGATAAAATCGAGACATGAGTGAAATTTATGACACGGTGATAATCGGATCAGGGCCGGCTGGATTGACGGCGGCAATATATAACGTCAGAGCAGGATTAAAAACCATTGTAATTGGAGGGAATATTCCCGGGGGACAACTGACAATTACCACTCTGGTGGAAAATTGGCCGGGATTTCCGACCGGGATCGGCGGGTTGAAATTGATGATGGATATGCGGGAACAAGTGAAAAATCTGGGAGTAGAGGTTAAAGACGGATTAGTAAAAAACATTAAAACCGGGTTTGAAGTAATTTTGGAAAGCGGAGAGATTTTAAAAACAAAAGCGGTGATTGTGGCGGTAGGAGCGGGAGCAAGGGGGTTAACCTTACCTAAAGAAAAGGAATTAATAGGGAAAGGAATTTCGGGGTGCGCAACTTGCGATGGAAATTTTTTCAGGGACAAGACGGTGGCGGTGGTAGGCGGAGGCAACACGGCCTGCGAGGATGCGGAATTTCTGGCTAAAATTTGCCAAAAAGTCTACATGATTCATCGACGGGACACGCTTCGGGCAACGGCAGTAGAGGTTGAGAGAGTTTTAAAAAATCCAAAAATAGAGATGGTGTGGAATGGCGAAGTAAAAGAAATTATTGGGGATGAAAAACTAAACAGTATTAAAATACTTGACAATAAAACCAATGAAGAAAGTGTTTTGAAAATTGATGGGTTGTTTGTGGCGATCGGGAGAATTCCGGCAACGGAATTTTTACAAGGACTAATTAACCTAAGAGAAGATGGATATGTAATTTTGGCCGGAGACAGGGAATATACCACCATGACTTCGGCACCGGGGATATTTGTTGCCGGAGACTGCATGGATGACAAGTATCGCCAGGCGGTAGTAGCAGCGGGAAGTGGTGCCAAAGCGGCGATTGATGCGGAAAGATGGTTAAAAACCAGATGAATAGTAGAAAACTTCCAAAAATAATTAAAGAGGTGGGGTTTGATTTTAGTTGGGATGAAGAGAGAGTGTGGAAACTTGATTTGCCAATTGAGGAAATGAATATTGAAGAGCTAATTTGGCATTTTGAAATTCCTTTTTGGCGGACAAAAGGTGGTTTTTATAATTTAAAACCACAACAAGTAATTGACAATCCCACTAAATTTCCCGAAGAGTACGAGAGAACAATGAAATCAGACTTGAAATATCCTTTAGATATCATGTTTTGGAAAAACCGTTGGTTGTTGCTGGATGGATTGCATCGATTAGTTAAAGCAAAAATACTAGGTAAGAAAAAAGTAATGGTGAGAAAAGTTCCAATCGCAGCAATACCTCTGATAAAAAAGTCTTAAATTGTTACGGTTTGGTTGCAAAAGTCTCGTCAACATCAAGGACTTTGGCTGACTCTGGAGTAAAGGGCGCAACAAAAACTAAAACAGTGCCATCAGGGTCTTTGACGACCATTTCCAAGGTGTTCCAGTAGTAGTGACGGGGGGTGACCGCAATCTCAATCTGGTTCTCTTGGCAGAATTTTTTGATTGTTTCCAATGAATCAACTTTAATCATCAAAGAAATCTTGGAGCTATTAATTTTTTCTTTGAAAGTTGCGGCTTTGACAGCCCGATGGCCACCCGCAATCTCCAGCACTCCCCCGCCGGCTTCAAAAACGATACCGGAATAATCCTCCTTGACCTGACAGTCGGGGCCATATTCAAAGATGGGTTTAAAACCTAAAGATAGGTAAAAGGTTTTTGATTTTTGAAAGTTTTTGACTTTAATATGAGTGCCAATAGAATTTATCATATGTAGGTAGTTTATATGGTGTATTGCGTATTTTCAAATTTCTGATATACATATGTATGTATGAAGGTTTTTTATACGGCGTCGTACTTTGGCAAGGAAAAATATCAGAAATATTACAATTTAGTGTTGGCGGCGATTGGGGAAAACGGGGCAGAAATTGTGTCGCCGGAAAAGGGGAATTACCTGGGTTTGTTGACTAAGGAAGAGCAGGAAAAGACTAAAGATGAAAAAGAACGACATTATTTGGCAATTAAAAAAGGAATTGAATGGGCGGAAGCGGTGATTATCGAGGTAAGTCAAGAAGATTTTCAATTGGGACATGAATCGACACTGGCAATACTAAACAAAAAGCCGGTGTTGTGTCTGTCAATCCACGAAGATTTTTCTAAGAAAATTATAAACAAATATTTTTACGGTCATAAATACAGCGAAATGAACGTAGAAGAAATAGTAGAAGAGTTTTTAAATAAGATAAAAGAAAGAAAACTGGAAGTGAGATTTAACTGTTTTTTGTCGGAGACGCAGGATAGTTATTTGAGCAAAAAGGCTAAATTGACGGGGGTTAACAAATCGGAGTATTTAAGAAATTTGATCGAAAAAGATAAAACTAACTAGCTATTTTCTTGATTTTGGAAATGAAAACTTCTTTAGAAAAAGATTTGGCGTTGGTGATGCAGG
>CAZSLG010000010.1:0-17388 GCA_964607745.1 uncultured Gammaproteobacteria bacterium
TGAAATATTTGGACAAAATAAATTCAAAAAATATATTATCCGGTTTAGGTGAAGTGTTAACAGATTCTCAAAAGGATTGGGCTAAAGCAAAACTGTTGGAGGAAATTAAGGGACTGATCCAAAGGCAGATAGATTTATGGCAGTCCTGATTGAGTCCAGGGCGGGGAGCAAACATCAATAAAACACGGAATGATACGCTGAATACGTTTTTATGTTATGGTTAAATAGAGGACATGCAACAAGGATATCTTATTGTTATAAGATGTATTTTAATATAATCACTTAATGGGAAGTGTGAAAGAAAGAATGTTTGAGGCGATTGCCCGTCGGTTAACAAATGATGGACTAAAAGATGCTGTTTTGGCTGCTGCTGAAAGTCGACCCCCGATTGATTTACACCAAGAACTAGAAACAATTTCCCTGTGTATCGAAAAAGTAAATGAACTTATCTTAGGATCAGACGATGATAATAACGCTGGTATTAAGAACACAAAAAGAATATTGAGTGAACACGGCTTTAATCAAATTCCTAACCCATTTATAGAGACGAGTAATCAACGATCCATGTTACGTAGTCTTCTTAACGTCATAGATGTTGGTAACACTGAAATTAGTAACGACGAAGAAAAAAGAACTTACATGGATCCAAAAAAAATAAATAACGGTAATCCACTAAGTATTTTCCGCTGGTATCTTTATGACGGAGTTGGTCGAATGATGGCAATTCATCTTGGAATATCAAACGACGATAAAGGTCAAGAAAGAGAGGGTGACTGGATTGGTTGTGCTTTAACTGAAGCTGCAGTTGCACTAGCTGAAGAAGGGGATCGAGATGCTCAGGGAGTTGTTAAGGACATGATCAACATGGGTTTTATAGCTAAAGGCTGGCTTCTTACGGACCAACTCGTTGAACGGGCCCAAGAAGTAACGGTAGCACTGGAAAAGTTCTTATACGGCCTAAAGAGCATTGATGTGTTACTGGCAGAAAAGACAGAAGAGTTAGCGGTACCAAACGAAGGAATGACACGACCCAGACCTATTAAAGTCTCCCCAGAAAAAGCGGCTTATGCTTTAGGAAATGCGTTTTTGGCTTGGGCAAGAAATGAACCTGGTTATGGCGACAGACCACCTACAACAATCCAAGTTGATCAACTAATCGGTGAACTATATAAGCTAGATACTCCACATACTATAGCGATGGCTCAAGCACTAGAGAATAACCGTGTTACGTTTATGCGAAATCCGTCGGTGTGAAATTTGTAATTCGCACTCATTAGTTCTAAAATCGTTCCACCCAGCGAGCAAACTATATCATACTATAACAGTATGAACGTGTTGGTTATAGTTTACTTATACAAATCTTTCGAGAGCAACTGTTTTTGGATCCTCTTCGATTTTTCCGTCTATGGCATCAATTACTCTTTGCCTTTTTTCTGTTACTACTCTTGTCATTGAAACGAACCCGTCTTCTGATACTGGTTCTCCAACTTCCTCAAGAAATCTGGCTACTAAGGTGTTCCAAATCAGGACTTTCTCTATATTTTCGGCTATGCTTTCGGGAGGAAATCTGTCTGTTTCTTCAATATTTCCAATAACAATTTCTTTTTGTCGAGGGTCAAACCTAAATAAATTGTTTAGGTTTCTTTTAAGTTCTGGAGCTACAAACATAGGACGTGGAAGACGAGATCCTTTTTGTACCCCACCCTGTAGGTGTAATTTCAATAAGATTAAGGGTTTTTCCGCTAGTATTTGAAGATATTTCAAGCCTGTCCAGATCATAAAGTGCGATCAGTGTGTCTACGTCTTGCGTTGCATCTTCTAGCTCCTGCGGGTCCATGGCTTTGCCATGGTAGTGTATGGAAAGATTTTCTCCAGTTATCCCACCTTCTAGTTCTACTGGTAATTTTTCGACACCTTCTTGAAAGTAGGCTTGTCCATTGAGCTGCCTATAAGTGAGACCACTAGCATTTAATACATCTTTTGGTGAATTTACTATTGGCATAAGTAGATTTTACACTAATGAAAGTTCGATAATCGTTCCACATAGCGAGCCAATATCAGATTACTCGGAAAGATACGGAATATGTGTTTGTGTGGTATGGTTAAATGGATGGTAGTTTAGTTATAAAGTTTTGACTCAAAGACTTCAACTAGATATGATTTGTTATATTTATGAGTAACGTTGGTGCTGAATATAAAAAATATCAAGGTGTGTCTGATCTAGCTACACAATCGGCAATCTTTTATGTTTTGAAAGCCAGAGTTGCCTCTGGTTTGGAAAACAACGAAGAGGGTTCCGAAAAGATATCGGATACTATGAGTAAGGCTTGGATTGATGCGGCTTTTAATGCCGACAGGCTGGCCGAGAATGATCCGAGACAAGCGCTAGAGTTAGGTTTGATGCTAACAACGTTACCCCAAAATGATGGTTCTAAGGAGGAAAGGGTATATAGATGGATGAGGGGAGATGGGCCGGTAATATTGGCAAAGGAGAGTATCAGAGAAGAGCTTTTGGAGTTTCTTAAATCTGACCCCAGAGCTTTATCGTTGGTATCAAAAGTGTCTGGGTTTATGGGTTTTGACGGAACAAGCTTGGGCCGAAAAGAAGTATTTAGTGAGGGAAATTGTTTTTTGGCTTTAGCTTCGATGTATCTTGGAGCAAAATTAGGAACTTCAGATAATAACCAAGCTAATCAATTAAATAGAATGGCTTTGGAAAGATTAAGTGACTCGAAAGTGGCGGGGATGGTTAGATACTATGCAACCGAAGAAGATACGTCTTGGATTATGGGAGAGTTGGCACCGTTTTTACCAAGAATAATATTGAAAACTGACGACGATTCGGTGGAGTTGAGACAGTTGGTACCTGAGGATGCAGAAGAATATTTTAGTTTAGTAGATTTGAGTAGAAACGATCAGCCACAATTTCGTGGCCCGATTTCGGAAAAGTACCTTACGGTAGAAGCGGTTAGGGAGAGCATTACAAAACCGAGGAATTCATGTAAATTCAGGTTTGGTATTTGGGATAACGGGGTTATGGTTGGTTCAAATAATTTAACTCCACTTGGAGAAAATCGGGCAGAAATTGGAGATTGGGTGGCGAAGAAACATCTTGGTCATAACTATGCTGTTCGGGCGGGGGTTTTATTGGTGGACTTTGCATTTAATCAACTTCAATTGGATGAGCTAATTGGTTTAATTGACGTAGGGAATAATGCTAGCCGTCGTACGGCTGAAAAATCCGGGTTTAAATTGGTTGAAACGTTTAAAGATAAAGATTCAGGGGTGTTGAAGTGGAAGTTTGTACTAAAAAATCCGAATAAGTAAGGTAGTTTTTTACCCACCTTTTTATCCGAGCACTATCCCAACAGGGGAGCTATATATACCTTTAAAGGGTTTTGTTTTGCTTGTCAACTGAGGCATTCTTTCATGCTCAAAAAAAATGGTATGATTTTCTATATCAGTTTTAATAAAAATTTATGTCAATAAAAAGATCATTGTTGGAGAGTAAATGGTATTATCGGGTAGGAAAAGTGCTTTTTTGGGCGCCACCGTTTCTGCTTATCGCTTTTGTCTTGTTAACTGACTGGCGGGCTTATTTCAATTTTTTCCAGACCGGCGGAAATATTTTTGATATTACAAGTTTTTATGTTGTCTTGTGTGCCGTTTCTTATTTGATAATCGTTGGCATTGTTTCGCGGGTTTTTTTGTACATAGTATTTGGAGGATTAGAGGATGATATGAAGCCAAAAATTGTGCCGATGGCTCCGGTTCCCCAATCGGTATCTGGGCCGGGTCCAGACGGTTCTGCTGCAGTGGTAAATTATCTAAAGCAGGCAGAACAAAAACGTGGCGAGGCAGTAACCTGGATTATTCTAATAATCATATTTATTTGGATCGCCGTTTACTACAGCACGTCTTCGACGCCTTCATCATCTACGAGTGGATGGGGTAGTAAAACCAAAACCAGTACCTGTATCCCTACTGGCTGTGGTTCTAATTGGCAATGCGCCGGTACATATTATTCTTCTAGTGGGTCGCAAAAAAGTATAAGCGGTTGCTATGCAGACAAGACGTCAATTACATCACTTAATAGCTGGTCAGGTATCTGCCGTAAGTGTCCCTAATAATGAAACCTAAAATTGAGAGTAAAATAATCGGTTGGATTATTTTAGTATTAGTCATCCTGGGAATCTTTGTTTATTTTTTTTCTAATTCAAATTCTAAAGTTGTTGTTGATCCAAACATTATTACGATAAGGGAAGGGACACAAGGTTTTAAAGACAATATTAGAATCGGTGTTGCAAACATTCAGAAAGGCTTCGGTGTTATATACTTAGCTACCCAAGCCGATAATATTAATAAAGATGTAAATACCGGGGATAATTTTGATTTTCAGAATTATCATATTCAGGTTATTGAGGTTAAGGAAAATACTAAAATTTTGCCCGCGGGTTCTACGGGTGGTAGTAATGGGTCGGTTACTCTGAAAATAACGGAGAAATAGAAATGTAGATAGAAAGGAGCATTAAATAATCTTTTACCCATTTTTCTATCCAAGTACTATCCCAATAAGGGAGCTAGTAATTTTCCAATCAAGCGAGTTTTTTAGTATTTAGTTTTTCCGTTTGTTGGTATGGCAAATCTTAAGGCCGGATCAACTTTGGTGCACAACAGATATATTTGTGACTGTCTGCCGGCACTAACTTCATTTACTACCAATTGAGCTCTTTTTTCGGCTTCAGCCTCACTTAAATTCAACCCCAAGGCTTCGAACCTTTTCTTGATGGTTATTTGGGGTGGATTACCAAAAACATTATCACTGTCCGGTGACCAAATATCACTTTCAGACTGTTGGATACCAAAACCACATTTAACCAAGGTGACTTTTATTCTGGTCAATTCTCTGGGACTGAGCATCGGGAGCCGTAATCCCTGAGCAAACAGATCAGTTCGGGTTTCCATTAATTGATCTATTAGTCGGGAAAAATAATTAGAGGTGTTGTCTCCGCCGTGAAAATAGGCGTGACAGATAATTACTAATTTCCCCATCGGTTTTAGAATTTGTCTGATGGCTTTGAGGGCTTTTTCCGGGTTACTCAACAAATGGATGTTTCCTGATAACACCACCGCGTCAACCTTCTCTTTAATTAATTTGTCAACAGTGTGGATATCGCCATGAATGGTGGTGTGTCGGATTCCGGCTAGGGATCTTTCTGTGTTTTCCAGCATTCCCGGAGAGGCATCAAGGGCATATACCCAACCGGTCTCTCCCACTTTGGGTGCTAGATATCTAGCGATGACTCCGGGTCCGCAACCTAAATCAGCCAAAACATCACCCTCACGAAGATTTAGAAAATTGTTGGCATTTTCGGCGATTTCTGCTCCCTGAACTATTCCATTTTTATTTACACTAGTCCTGACTCTCCAGAGCGCATCCGGAACAAATCCCCAATTAAAATCAAGTCTTCCCCGACCGGCTCCAAAAGTAGGCATCCACGATTCAACTTTTTCCACCCTAAGTAGTGGTTGGGAGATGCGGCTAAGGGGAGTGGCGGCAGGAGTAACACCGGAGCCGACGGTTTCAGCTACGGCCCGAAAACTGTAAGGAATAATAATAGCCGGTGCTTCTATTCTGTTTTCATGATAGGTTATCATAATTGTATTTTCTCCCCATCTTTTAACTTAATCATTGATCGATTTGTCAATAATAGTTTTTTATTTACCAGCCCAGTGAACTACCTTTCTTTCAAAGTACCCAAAAGATTTGTTAATCAGCAGTCCTAATCCGCCGATTACCAGGATGATGGCATAAAGTTTGGCTGTATCGTAAGCTATGTAGCTGTCGTAAATTTTTCTTCCCAACCCATAGTTTCCACCAATATACATTTCCGTGACTATGGTAATTACCAGCGCCAGGGATAAACTTAACCTTAATCCAACTACTATTTGGGGTAGGGCATCAAAGATGATTACTTCTCGAAATATTTGCCAGCGGCTGGCCCGGAATACTTTGGCAATTTTCATTCTGGTTTTGGGACAGTTCCAAACTCCGTAAACGCTGTTTAAAAGCATTACCCAAGAAACTACGAAGCTGGTAATGGCTATCTTGACTTCGTCGCCGACTCCAAAAAAAAGTAAAAACAGCGGGAAAAAAGCTGTTCCCGGTACCGACCGAAAAAAATCAATGATAATTTCGCTGGCTTGGTACAATTGCGGACTCAGACCAATAATCAGACCCAGCGGTACTCCAATGACCGTGGCTAGTCCAATGCTTAACAGGGTTCTGGTTAGGGTTGAGCTGATATGCCGCCAGCCGTCGGTTGATAAAAATTCAACCATTCTTTTG
Source organism: uncultured Gammaproteobacteria bacterium (assembly GCA_964607745.1). Classification (GTDB taxonomy): domain Bacteria; phylum Patescibacteriota; class Microgenomatia; order UBA12405; family UBA12405; genus UBA12158. Next base: position 6,350 of record CAZSLG010000010.1, read on the forward strand.
GCAACCTCTCCGACGTTGGGTAAATAAAGTGAGTCAACCAAGCCACTTAAGTTAACTCCCGCCCAAATGGTAATTAATACTAACGGTCCTACCCAACCAATTAAACCATTTTTTTTCTTACCGGTAATAGACATTTCGAAGATCAACGACGTTGTCTAATATTTTGTTTTTTGCTTCCAAATTCATCTCATTTTCAATAGCTTTTTTGTCCAGTTCGTCCGATTTTTGATATTCCGCCGGTGACATAGCCAGAGCCACCTCTTTATCCATACTTAAATATTTCAACATCAAAAGACGACTTTCCTGATCATTTTGTCGGATAAAATCAATGGTTTCATCGATAGCCTTGGCGAATTTTTCTGCCAGCTCTGGGTTTTTCTCTAAAAATTTGGTGCTGAAAATCATGCCGGTAGTCGGATAGGGATTAAATAAATATCTGGCCCGTATCCCGCTGATTAGTACTTTTCCCAGATTTTTTCTGATCATAGCGGTGGCTGATGGTTCAACGTCAACAGCTGCGGCCATATCCGGCTTAGCAAAAGTGACCGCCGTCAGAGATGGCTCTGCCTCAACCATTTCGATGTCTTTTGGGTTTATTCCCAACGCTTTGAATATTAAGGTGGCCTGCATTTTGCCGTTTGATCCAGATCGGACCACCACTTTTTTACCTTTTAGATCTTCAACCTTTTTAATATTGTCTTTGACAATCAGATAGCTATAAGGTTGATCTATTGTTTCCACGATGCCAGCAAATATTTTAAATTTTCCCGGCGAGGCTTTTTCCAGGGGAAACAATACCGAGTAGGGCAGTGAAGCGACGTCGATATTACCGTTGGCAATAGCCTGAACAGTAGTGTTGGTGGCCGGGAATAGGGTGAGTTCTGCTTTTATACCCTGTTTTTCAAAAAAACCTTTTTCTTGAGTCACAAACATGGGTGAAATATATTGACCATAGGCTATTCTAACAACCGGCATTTCCTTGATTTCGGCTTTTTTGTTTCGCGGCAGTGCCAGTATTACTGCCAGAACGATTAAAATCAGAACAAAAATTTTAACTTTCATATTCCAATCCTCCTTTGAATTGTTGACTATATAACTTTAGAACCTGGTTTTTTATCCTGTTGAATTCAGGGGAAGCCATTACGGAAATGTCCCGGGGGTAGGGTAGGGGAATCGAAAATATCTTAAGAATTTTGGTCGGTTTGGTACTCAAAAGGATTATTTTTTGACCCAAAAAAAGAGCATCGTCAATTTCATGAGAGACAAAGAGAGTGGTAATTCTGTTTTTTTGCCAGATTTGAGAAAGTTTATTAAGCATGGTGAGGGTAGTTTGGTAATCCAGGGAGGAGAATGGTTCATCTAGAAGTAAAATATCCGGTTTGATTATCAGACTCCTGAGTAACGCCACTAATTGTTGCTGTCCGCCACTTAATTCGTAGGGATAGATATCAGTTTTGAATTTGACTTTATGGCATCGCAATAATTTGTCAACCAGTCTGTTTCTTTTTTGGGAACTTACTCCACTCAGTTTAAGTGGTAGTCCGATATTGTTTTTTATATTCAGCCAAGGAAATAAGGAGCTTTTATAATCCTGAAAAACACAACCGATTTTAGCTTCATTTATAGGTTTACCGTCAAATTCAACTTTTCCCCGGTCTATTTCGGTAATACCACCAATAATATTTAGGAGGGTTGATTTACCACAACCATTTGGTCCAAAAATAGATACAAACTCTCCCATTTTTATTTCCAAGTTCAAGTTATGGAAAACAATTGTCCTTTGACCGTTTAAATAACTCTTATTTACACCACCGATGTTCAATTTAGTCATTTCTTTCCATTAAATTACCACGAGCTGTTTTTAAACTCATTGACTAAGGTGTCAATAATCCATTTTCTATTTTTTTTAAAAAAGTGATATAATGATGTGTAACTTATAGGTAGGTAGACTCTATGAGAAATCACCTCGAAGTTACACTAAAGAAGTATTACCGCAAGGAAGGGAATAGGGTTGTTTTTCAAAACGGAATGAGTTTGAATCAGCTGGCAATGGTGATGTGGGAAAATCTTGGATTTAAAGGTATTGATCCGAGCGTAGTTTCCCGGGTTATTAACGGCAAACGATTGTTTACCATTGCTCAACTGCGGGTTTTTTGTCAAATTTTAGATTTACCTCAGGACCAAAGAAATATTCTTTTTCTAGCCCTTTCAGATGATGTAATTTGGCGTTTTGGAGCCGATAATTCTGGCCAATATCCGGTTACATTGGATGGAAGTAGGCTTTCTTCACCTGCGGGGATGCAAAAAGTAAATCTGTCTTTTGATCAATTGAGTAAAAAGTCCCTAACTTTTTTTAGAAAGTTAATAGCCCTTTTAGTTCCTCCGGAAAATAGTCTTAGCTGCGTTCGGCTTCCCTTTTCTCAGAAATCTTATTATTCACTTCTGGATTACACCCTACACCACCGTCGTCGGTTGCTTGATCCTCGCTTTGCTGGATTTGATGTTTCGTTGCCCGTATGTTCCTTTGCCCATACGGTTGTCGGTTTAGAAAATAATTGTCGATGTGGTTATCACCTCTTTCTTTACGGGGTGATCAGTCGGGCTTTTCATTTTCATATATTTTCCCATAACCAAATTCAGAGGGAAATCGGATCTTGGACCAATTTCTTTTTTCCCATGCAAGCCGTTGTTGGCTATCTAAAAAAATCTGAAGACACTCCTTCACATCACCAGCTTTTGGAGGAATTAGCTATTTCCTAACCTTTATTTTTCCTGAAACATTGCCAACGAATACGCTACAGTGGGATTTTTGGTTTCTTTTAGTGTAACCCGACAGGATTCAACATCTACATTTTCCCTGTTTTGACCACTACTGTTTCTAACTGCGGGTTTACCTAATTTTGCTTCAGGGGGTAGTGAACCGGTCGACAATCTGTGTTTTGTTAAACAATCGATAAGTTTCATATTTGTGTATTAATTGGTATTTTCCTCCTATTTGCTACCTTAATCATTGATTTGTCTGTCAATATTTGAAGTAGTTTATAACCCGCTCTTTTATCCTGATAGAATAGGGAAATGAAAAGTTTGTCTGATATTAAAAAAATAGTTAAAGAAGAATATGGACAAATAGCCAAAACTTCGGCCCAATGTGGTAGTGGAAGTTGTGGTTGTAATTCCAACATGACTGTCCAGAAACAATCCGGAGAAATGGGTTATTCCGAAGACGAGATGACGGCGGTTCCCGATGGTTCAAATCTTGGTTTGGGCTGTGGAAACCCAACCGCCATTGCTTCACTTAAGGAGGGGGAGATAGTGTTGGATTTAGGTTCCGGTGCTGGCTTTGACGCTTTTTTGGCGGCTAAAAAAGTTGGGTTAACAGGTAGGGTGATTGGAGTAGACATGACTGATGAAATGTTGGATAAATCCAGAGAGAATGCTAAAAAAGGTGACATTGAGAATTTACTAGTTGAAGATAGTTCAGTTGATGTGGTTATTTCCAACTGTGTTATCAATTTGGCTCCGGACAAAGCCAAGGTTTTTAAAGAGACTTACCGGGTGTTAAAAGCCGGAGGCAGACTAATGGTTTCCGATGTAGTTTTAATTAAACCGTTGCTGGAAGAATTAAAAAATGACAAAGACCTTTTAATCGGTTGTGTCAGCGGAGCGATTCTAAAAGATGACTATTTAAAGCTATTAAAACAAGTTGGGTTTACTAATATAACAATTCATAAAGAAATTCCGGCATTTCTACCGGATTATGGATTGAGTATCACTTTTTCGGCGATTAAGTTTGTTGGGGGTAAAGATGATTTTTTTGTGGTATAAAGAGCAATAATGGAAACAAGAAAAAAACCAAAGTGTCGTGGTTGCCGGAATTATTTTTCTCTTGGAGTAGCAATTGATTCAAAAGATCTAGAAGAGTTTCTTGGGCGTCCCATCGAGGGGGCTGAGATGGTGTCACTGTTAAATTCTTCTTGTTATAGTATAAGAAGATGTTCCGGGTCTATCGAGCAATGTAATCCTGATGATAAATGTAGTCGCCCCCAAAAAAGAATGGCAATTTTATAATTCAATAGGAATATATTTTAAGTCGGTTTTATTGTTTGTGTCGGGTTAAAAGATTGGTAATTTTACTACCAGGAGATTGACCGAGATATTTTTTGGAGACAAAATTGTAAAGAATTATAAAAATGATTAGGGCCAAAATTCCAAAGGTGTCGAGTTTGAAACTTAGTCCAACTTTTTGACCGGTGATGACGGCCTGTCTACCACTGAGCTGGGTGATAATCACAGCAGGGATAATAAAACCCAAAACAAGGTTGGTGATAAAAGAGATAAAAAAGCGGATTATACCCACAAGCTTAATTAAGGGAAAAACTTTTAATAATTTGAGTAATATCTTTTAGATATTGATTGGCTGTTTCAGTTTTGGCGACACCGTGGAAAAGAAGAAGACGGCCATTGGGAGAAACTAAACCTTGATTTTCAAATTGATAGTTCTGATTGTTGATAATTTGAGAACCGGAAATAATATGTCCCCCGATATCGTTTTTATAATCAGACTGGTAATTGGCAACAGTGATATTTGGGTCAGCGTCCATTTGGAATTTGATTTTAGCCATAGCCTCCCTGACCGTCTGTTCTGAGTTGATGCTTTTGTCAAAATAGGCATTGATTTTGACAATGGCAGCTGATTTGGGAGCAGAAACTAAAATTTCCTGCGAAGAGGAAAATTTACTATCGTTAACGACCCAACCCTGAGGGTGATTGAGAGTAAAACCATATTTATCACTTTGGTAGGTTTGCCAGCCGGAGGTATCGGGAGGTGATGATTTAGTATTGGAACTGGGAGAAGGGAGAAGGAATCGGGGGAGGAGAGTGAGAGCACTGATAAGAACGAGGCCAACGACTACCACAATTAAAGTGGTTGGTTTTCGAGCTTTGGGTACCACAGAATACATTTTGACAGATACCGGTGAAGAATGTCAATGGCAAATTATATCCTATAACATTGACAACCATATTTTCTCTGATATAATTTCGGCATGATACAAATCTAAACATCAATGAGACTTTCCGGTTATTGCCGGAGAGCTGGTGTTTAGAAAATTTATTTTTCAATCTTATTTATAAACGCCAGTCGAAAGACTGGCTTTTTCGTTTATGAAATTAAAAAAATACAGCAACGTAAAACTACTATTCCTGTTTTATATTTGCTACAACTTTAGACCCTATTCGGTATTAGCAGTAATTTACTTTTATCAAATTACTCAATCATATACTTTGGCCTTAAGTATTTTTTCGGTGATACAAGTAAGTCAGGGATTATTTGAAATACCGTTTGGATATTACTCCGATAAATATGGTCGAAGTAACTGTCTTCGGATTGGTGCTTTGGCCAGTCTTTTGTCTGTGGTTTTGTATGCTATCGGACAGGGCTATTGGTTTTTAATTGCCGGAGCAATTTTTGAAGGTATCAACTATGCCTCATTTAGTGGTAATAACGATGCGTTGCTTTTCGAAACCCTGCAAGAGTCAAAACGAGAGAATGAATATCACAACGAGTTTGGCAAAATGAACTCATGGTTGGAATTGTCGGGTTTTGTGGGAATTTTCGTTGGTAGTTTGATGGTCATCAGGTTACCGCTGTCTCTTTTGTTTTCATTGTCTATCTTGCCCAGGTTGATGGCAACTATGATTAGCTTTGGCTTGACGGATCCAAAAGTGAAAAAAGAAAGTATTGAAAGTGTTGTTCACCACTTTAGAAATTCTTGGTTGATGTACAAAAATAATTTAAAAGTTAGATGGCTTAGTATTGCTGACATTATCGGTTATATAGGCGGAGTGACTTGGAATTTCCAATCGGTTTTTTATAATTTGTTTTTACCAACCTGGGCCACGAGCATGGTTATGTCGGTAAACTTTTTTACCAGTTTTGTCAGCTTTAGATTGAGTGGTAAATTAATTCGTAAGTATGAAGCGATGAAAGTATTGTTTTATTCAGAAGTTTATTGTCGGGTTTTATCACTAATTGCTTTTGTTTTTCCGACAATCGTTTCACCGTTTATAGTTGCCACCGCTTCAGTGTCGTATGGTCCAAGCGTGGTGGCTAAAAGTACAATTTTACAGAACGAATTTACCAACGAGCAAAGAGCAACCATGACGTCAATTAATTCGTTTGTCGGCAATATTATTTACTCAGTTTCAGCAATATTGGTGGGTATGGCGGCAGATCGATTTGGGGTTGCCAGGTCATTATTAGTTGTCCATCTACTTCTGGTGTCGATTTCGGTTATTTATTACAAATTGTTTAGGACCGAAGTTAATTTTTAGTAGCGAACTAGTGTAAAATAAATTAAATTAATAGTTGATTATCAGGAGGTGAAGACAAATGTTTCAAGTTCAGAAAAAAGATGGTAGTTTGACGGATTTTGACCGGAGTAAAATCGTAAATGGGGTGATAATGTCCGGAGCGACACCAGAACAAGCGGAGCAAGTAGCAGCCGGAGTCGACGGCTGGTTGCCGACAGTAATGGTAAATAATGTGGTTAAAACGGCGGATATAAGAGTGAAATTACTGGAGATCTTAAAAGCAATTAATCCCGCAGCCGGAGCCACTTTTGAGTCTTATCAAAAAGTGTAAAGAGGATTATAAAAATTATGATACTATCCCGTTTTAGGGAGGGTGGTGGGTTATAATGAAGGGGTGATTCAGTCCCAAAATATTAGTCAGACGATTCAATATCAGGAGAGTTCGGTGGTGAGCAAAGAAATTGTAAATAACCCGATGGGGACAGTAACTCTTTTTGCTTTTGATAAAGGCCAGGGATTGAGCGAACATAGTACTCCAAGAAGGGCTTTTGTGACTATTTTAGAGGGTAGGGCAGAAATAACGGTTTCCGGGGTAAAACATGAAGTTAAAGCCGGAGAAATGTTGCCGATGCCGGCGGGGGCACCTCATGCGCTGATGGCGGTTGAGCCGTTTAAAATGATGTTGACAATGATTAAGGACTAATTATTGAGGATTGGGAACAGCGGCGGGAAAGGATGATGTTTTGTAGTATTTGGTAAGTACAACCGATTTATTCTATACTGGATAATATGAAGAGAGTTGGTTGGGTGGTGTTGATAGTAGACTTGATTTTGATAAATGTAGTGGTAGGATGGTGGCTTTGGGAAAAAGAAAAGACGAAGGAAAAAGTGACGGTACCTAATAATAGTTGTTTGGTGGAATGTACGGCTTTAATTGATAAAAAGATGACGGCAATACCAACACCTAGTTGTAGTTGCCCGGTTGTAAGCCCGACAGTGGTAAAAACTAACCAAGTAAAGGTAAAGTCGACGGTTTATGTGCCGGTAAACGGCAGCGGTAATGTACTTGACACCAAATGGACGGATATTTCGGGAACAGAGTTTTATTTTAATCCCGACGACTACCCGGGGTTAAAGGAGGCCTATTTTGAAGCCAATATGAAATTATTAAATGGTAACGGGACGGCATTTGTCAGGCTTTTTGACTCAACGGCAGGAATTGAAGTTTGGGGAAGTGAAATAAAAAGTTCTAGCCAGACCTTTGGGTCAGTGGTGTCGGGAAAGTTGACGCTTCGAGGTGGCAATCATTTATATAAAGTTCAGGCTAAGAGCTTGACAGCGGATACGACCGTATTTAATGGGGGAAGAATCAAGCTAGTAGTCGAGAACTAAAAAATCGTTTGTTTTAAGGGCGCTGGTGAGGTTATTTGAAAACAAAGAGTTTATCAATTTTGGTTTTGAGAGTTTTGGCCACATCGTGGGCTAATATTAAGGAAGGGGTATATCTACCTTTTTCTAAATAAATAATAGTTTCCCGCCTAACCCCGACTTTTTGAGCCAAATCAGCTTGAGTTAGATGGTGAATGATGCGGTACTCTTTAATTATATTTTTCATAAGGTTAGAAAATTATAACAGACAAATGTTAGAAGGAATAAACATCAAGGCTAGATAATTGAGTTTGGTGGTAAAATTGGGTAATTATGTCAGAAAGGTGGTTTTCAACGGAAACTGGTAGGGCGAGAGTAGTAGAAAACATGAGGGCGTATATGGGACAAAGAGGGATAACCACAGTTTTGATGGATCTTGACGACACATCAGTAGACACTAGCGGTGTTTTTGGGTTGGCTTTTTATGAGGCCTCTGAGAATCTGTTGAAAAGCCATACTTTACCAATGGTGAAAAGAGCTTTAAGTGCGGCCGAAGTAAAAGCTAAATATATGGATGTAGTAATAGGAGCAATTAGGCGTGAATTTGGAGTAAGACCGACAATTTCGGTGATAACTACTATGCTTACTGCCAAGTGGTTGGGTTTGGCCGAAAATAATGAAGCAGTGGTGGCGGCAATTGACAGAATAAAGAGGATGTATACAGATGATGTGCCTGAAATGTTGGAAGGTGCGTCTGAAGCAATAGAGGCCTTGAATTTTACTAATAGAAAGATATTATTGGTATCCCATGCTGAAAGAGAGTGGACAATGCACAAATTAAGGGGGTGTGGTTTAGAAAGTAAATTTGCCGAAGTTCATTGCTTTTCGGTTGAAAGATCTAAGAGAATACAATGGGATGAGTGGTTTAAAAAGACAGATATAGATCCAGAACGTTGTTTGGTTATCGGAGACAATAGGGACGGTGATATTTTAGAGCCGGTGTTATTGGGGTCTAGCGGAGTGTGGGTTAATAGACAAGGAAATCGGTTTTCAGTCGAAGGAGAAAGCGATGGTGATTGGAGTAGAGCAGTCAAAACCGGAAGGGTGAGTATTATCGGAAGTATTGGTCAATTTCCCGAGGTGATGATTAACGGTGGGGGTTTGTATTTAAATTTGAGTTTAAGGATGGGGGATTTTTTGGAGCAGGCTCCGAAAAATTGCCCGGTTAGAGAAAATAGAAATCAGTTTTTGTCGAAGAAAAGTAGACAAGAACGAGGGATTGTGGGGGTGGTGGGACATGGAGAGATAAGAATAAATGAGAGAACGGGGCAAGTTAATTGTCCGGGATATTTGAAAAACGAGTGGGAGATGAATTTAGGGGGTTGTGCCACTTGCCCTATTAGGAGATTATGATGGTTTGCTAAACCAAAAATCCCCCGGTTTGCACCGAGGGATTTGGAGTTTCAAAATAAATTAATATCTTGATTGACCACCACCGAATCCGCCCCGAGATGGGCCGCGAGATTGGGAGTAGTTGTCCCGACGTGGGGGACGGTCTTCAAGAGGGCGGGCTTCATTAACTTTAACGGAACGTCCGTCAAGTTCTTTACCATCCCACATGGCGATGGCAGCAGTTGCTTCCTCTTCGGTCGACATTTCCACAAAGCCGAAGCCTTTGGATTGACCGGAGAATTTGTCTTTAATAACGACTGCAGAAACGACTGTTCCTGCCTGAGCGAAAGACGCGTTCAGAGTGTCATCGGTAGTTTGATAGGACAAGCCGCCGACATAGAGCTTTTTGTTCATTTTTGGACAAAAAATTTATAATACGTAGCGACTTCCCTTCAATTTACTTGACAGAATTTTCCCTACAGGAGTAGTGTAGCATAAAATGGTGAAAATAGATGATTTTGATTACGAGCTGCCGATTGATCTAATTGCCCAAGAACCGGCAAATCCGAGAGACAGTTGCCGATTATTGGTAGTCGAGGGAGATAAAATCACGCATAAACACTTTTATGATTTGGCAGAAATGTTGACCAAAAATGATGTATTAGTATTAAACCGGAGTCGGGTGTTTCCGGCCAGACTCTTGGGAAGGAAGGAAAGTGGGGGAGGAGCAGAGATTTTATTGATTAGTAAACTGGGAGACTTTAGGTGGTTGGCACTGGGTAAAGGGGTAAAAATGGGTCAAAGAATAAGTTTTGCTAATAATTATTTTGGAGAAATAATTAAAATATATGGGAAAGAGGTGGAAGTTAAGCTAAATTTTAGTGAGGAGGTCATTGAAAAAATTGGTAAAGTGCCACTGCCGCCATATATAAAAGCTGGGGGGGATAGGCGGAAGGAATACCAAACGGTGTATGCCAAGGAGACCGGCAGTAGTGCGGCGCCGACAGCCGGATTACATTTTAGCCGGGAGCTTTTATAGAAATTAAAAAGGAAGGGGGTGGAAATTGAAGAAGTGGTGTTGCATGTAGGGTTGGGGACTTTTGGAGAAGTGACGGCGGAGAATATAAAAGAGAAAAAATTACATAGTGAATTTTATGAAATTTCCGGGGTTACAGCTGACCGACTTAATGGGGCAAAAAGAGCCGGAAAAAGAATAATTGCGGTGGGAACCACGGTCTTGAGGGTGTTAGAGAGTGTAGCGAATAATGGGAAAGTACAGGCCAAAAGGGGTAGAACTGATATATTTATTTATCCACCATACCGTCTGAAATTTGTTGATTCTTTGATTACCAATTTTCACCTGCCAAAAAGCTCTTTAGTAATGTTGGTGGCGGTGATTTTAGGAGAAAAATGGAGGGAAGTTTATGGAGTGGCGGTAAAGAAAAAATATCGTTTTTTTAGTTTTGGTGATGCTATGTGGATTAGGTAACTGTGATATAATCCAAAAGTTAAAGATTTATTTTAGACACTTAAGCTCCTGGCTTGAAAAGCCGTGTGCAAAAAATAAGGAGAAAAAATATGGTAAAAGTAAAAGAAAAGAAAGTTGAGGTGAAGGTTAAAACGGAAAAGAAATATGACCTGAGTGTGGGTTTAAAAGATTTATTAGCAGCGGGAAGTCACCTGGGACACAAAATTTCCAAAACCAATCCTAAAGCTAAGGAATTTATCTATGTAGCCAAAGAGGGGATTCAAATAATTGATTTAGTGAAAACTTTGGCTAAATTGGATGAAGCAGCTAATTTTATTTATCAAGCTAAGAAAAGCGGGCAAACAGTAGTTCTAATCGGAACCAAAAGACAGGCTCGGGAAGTAGTTAGGCGGGTGGCCGGAGAGGCGGGAGTGCCTTTTGTTACCGATAGGTGGCTTGGAGGAACGGTGAGTAACTGGTCGGAAATTAAAAAAAATAT
>CAZSLG010000011.1:0-3327 GCA_964607745.1 uncultured Gammaproteobacteria bacterium
TATTGAACGCTGCCACGGTTGTGTTGAGTTTTGTAACCATAATCCCGGTTGTCGCCTTCAAGACGACATGGCGGAAATTATTGACCAGATGGTCAAGGCCGATGCTTTTGTTTTCATCTGCCCTAACTATTTTCAAATGCCTCCTGGTCTTTTTAAAGATTTTATTGATAGAAGCAATATTATTTTTAATTGTAATTTAGATCCGAATATTAAGAATAAAAAATCGGTCGTTATCTGTGTTGGTGCCGATAAGCCTCATGAAACCGATGTTTGTACCAACAACATCGCCAATCTCTATTGCCGCTATGTCAGCACTGTTGTCGCCACCAAATCTTTCCAAACCAAAAGTGAACTAAAGGGGAATTTCAATGACGTTTTCGACAACGGTCTCAATCCCGATATCCGCGATTCCTTAAGCAAACTGGTCGATGCTCTTGTAAAATAAGTTATGCTTTACTCCAAACTTTTTGGAAAAACCACCAAGACTGTTACCAAAGATGCGGTCGCTATCAGTCACCGACTCTTATTGCAGGGTGGATTTATCCGGCAGTTAGCTGCCGGCCGCTATTCCTTCTTACCCCTCGGTCTAAAAGTTTGTAAAAAAATCGAGCAAATTATTCGGGAAGAAATTAATAAAACCGGCGCTCAGGAATTAATTGTCCCTACTCTTCATCCAATCGAGTTGTGGCAACAAGCCAATCGGGATCAAAAATTTGGTTCGGCCATGATGCGGGTTACCGACCGCAACAACTCCGAATTTACTCTTGGCGCCACTGCCGAAGTGGTTATGCTTGATTTAGTTAAACAATTTGCTCCTTCTTATAAAGATTTACCTATTAATATCTATCAATTTTCCCAGAAATTCCGCGATGAAGCCCGTCCTACCGGTGGACTTTTACGCACCCGTGAATTTGTGATGAAGGATGGTTATTCTTTCCATGTTGACGAAAATGATCTTCTGGAGACTTTTAATAAATACAAACAGGCTTATTTAAATATCTTTGCCAAATTCGGTTTAACCACTTTTTCGGTCGAGGCCGACAGTGGTGCCATTGGTGGCAATCTGTCTTACGAATTTATGACCGAGACCGATGTCGGCGAAGATACGGCGGTAATCTGTGAGTGTGGTTATCGGGCTAATCTCGAAAAAGCTGAATTTGTTAGAAATAATATCAATCTCAAAGAGGAAATTTTGCCCATGAAAATTGTTTCTCAGCCAGAATGGGTTGAGACCATGGAAGATAATATTAAACATTACGGTAAGACCAAAGAATATTATCTAAAAAATGTCGTTTATAAAGACATCGATGGTACAGTGGTTATCGGAGTAATTCGGGGAGATTTGTCAATCAATCCCGCCAAACTGGCCAAGGTTTACAAAGCCAAAGGGGTCTTAGAACCGGCCACAGACGAAGATTTGGTTAAGATGGGAACCAAATCCGGTTGGGTCCATTGTTGGGGGCATAAAGCTGTTTATGTTGGCGATTTATCCCTGAAAACTGTCCACAATTTTATCGGTGGTCAAAAGGAAAAAACTACTGATTCAATTAATGTTAATTACGGCCGTGATTTTGAATGCCAATTTTTGGGTGATATTGCTGAAGCTCGTGAAGGTGATCTCTGTCCCAAATGTCAAAAACATCAACTTCAATTTAAAAAATGTATTGAAAACGGTCACATTTTTAACATCGGTTATGTTTATAGTGACCCCATGGATGCCAATTTTGTTGACAAAGACGGAACTCTAAAAAATATATACATGGCTTCATACGGCATTGGTATTGCCCGAGCGGTGAGTACTATTGTCGAAATCCATCATGATGAAAAAGGGATTATTTGGCCAAGCAATATTGCCCCTTTTGATATTCACTTGATTGGCTTAGATTTAACCGATGAAGCGATTAAAAAAGAAGCAACAAATCTCTATGAATTACTTTTATCAAAAAATATCGATGTTATTTTTGATGACCGCGATGCTACCGCCGGTGAAAAATTTGCTGACGCTGATTTATTAGGCGTTCCCACCAGACTGGTTCTTAGCCAACGTTCTCTGGCTGCCGGTGGCGTTGAACTAAAATATCGATCTTCTTCTGAAACTGAGATTCTTTCACTATCAGACATAATTGACAAAATTAGTGTCTAAATACGTTATACTGTTTCTATGCCCCGAGGTCGAAGAAAAAACAGGATTTTACCCTCTCTCAAACTAAAACCCGATACCACCAAGTCAATATTTTTTATTTTCTTTTTAATATTATCCCTAATTTCGGTCTTTTCTTTTCTGGAACAGGGGACTTTTGCTACTCAATACAATCAAATTCTTAGTCGTCTTTTTGGTTTGGCTTCAGTTTTAGTTCCCTTTCTTCTGCTGCTTATCTCCTTTCTTTTCGCCAAAATCAGAAGCCCCCTCAAGGAGGCTAACGTTTTTTTTGGTTTTTTAATCATGTTTATTACCGGAATAAGCCTTTTTAAACAAGGTGTTGTTGGCCTTTTTTTATGGGAACAAATGCTCTCTCTTTTTTCCTCTGAAGTCATTACTTCTATCACTTTTTTCTTTGCTTTTATAGTTGGTTTTGTTGTTCTTTTTGACACCAATATTGCTCAACTTCTCAAAATACTTTCCCGCTCCCTTCTCTTTATCAAAAAAATCACTTTCGGTTTATCACCAAAGCATGGCAAAAAGATCAAAAGTACTCGGGAAGATGCCGTCTATTCTCCGGTTAATACCGACATTCCCTCCCGGGAAAAATCTATTAAGGATGGTTATGTCATCGGCGTGCCTCCGGTTATCAAAACCGCCGCCAATCCTATTTTTTCCGGTCAGCTTCTGAGTTCTTCTAGTCATCAGGCTTGGGCTTATCCGCCCCTGTCTATTTTTGATGATACCCCGGGAACCAAGGCCGATCGGGGAGATGTTCGTAAAAATGCCGGTATTATTGAACAAACTCTTGATTCATTTGGGATCACCGCCCGAGTAGCCGATGTCAACAACAGCCCCTCGGTCACCCAATATGCTCTGGAGGTGGCTCTTGGTACTAAATTGGCCAAAATAGTGTCGCTCAGCAACGACTTGGCTATGGCCTTGGCTGCCCCCGGCGGCCAAATCCGAGTCGAAGCCCCCATTCCCGGCCGCTCCTTAGTCGGTATTGAGGTTCCCAACCGTTCTTTGGAAATTGTTCCTATTCGGGCCGTTCTCGAATCCGAAGCCATGAAAAATGCTAGAAGTAAAATTACTGTTCCCCTAGGTCTTGACGTTGCCGGTTTGCCTAGGGTGGCCGATATTGGCAAAATGCCCCATGTTCTTATTGCCGGCCAAACCGGTTCCGG
>CAZSLG010000011.1:3427-16107 GCA_964607745.1 uncultured Gammaproteobacteria bacterium
CGGGCAGTGGGAATTCACCTGATTTTAGCCACCCAGCGCCCTTCCGTAAATATTATTACCGGCCTAATCAAAGCCAATATTCCTGCCCGTCTTGCCTTTGCCGTCGCTTCCATGATGGATTCTAGAGTCATTCTTGATTCTCCTGGGGCTGAAAAACTTTTAGGTCGGGGTGACATGCTTTATATTCCGCCGGATCTCGCCAAACCTATCCGGATTCAAGGTTGTTTTGTTTCCGACAAAGAAATTACTCGGTTAGTTGATTTTCTTAAAGCTCAAAAAGTTGGCGATTACAATGATGAAATTGTCAAGCAACCGGTTAAAAGTCCCAATACCCTTTCACCTAATGTTAATGTGGTTGACGGTCAGGATCACGATGCCCTTTTTAATCAAGCTGTCGAGTTGATTCGAAACACCGGCAAAGCTTCTGCCTCTTTTATGCAGCGCCATCTTAAAGTCGGCTATGCCCGGGCGGCACGAATTCTTGATGAAATGCAGGCAGCCGGCTTGGTCGGTCCGGTCAATGGTGCCAAAGCTAGAGATATTCTTATTCCCCACGCCACCCCCAGCAGTGACGAAGAATAATCTTTATGAAAACAGCTGCCGATATTTTAGAGACTACCCGCCTCGACAAGGAATTAGATTATGCCGAAATCAGCCATAAAACCCGCATCCCAGTCCGTTATTTAGAAGCTTTTGACAAAGATTCTCCGGCTCTCTTCCCAGCCGAACCCTACTGTTCCCTGATGGTCAAAGAATATGCCGTCGCCCTAAATCTCAACCCGGAGGAAGTTTTATCCCTTTTTCGTCGTGATCATGAACACCAATCTTCTTCATCATCTTCCCCACGTCGCGGTTTCGGGATCACCCCTCAGCTTACTTACACCATTTTTATTATTCTTTCCCTTTTTCTTTTCTCGGCCTACTTACTATTTGAATACATCAAGTTCCAACAACCACCTCGTCTCAAAGTCTTTTGGCCCGAATCTTTTTCAAGAATCATTGAAGTTAACGGTCTGACTGATCCGGAATCGACCGTCAAAATCAACAACGATCTGGTAGTGGTCGATCTTGAGGGAATCTTTAAAAAACAAATCGAGCTATCTACCCCGGAAGCTAAAATTATTGTTGAATCCCGTTCTCCGGCTGGTAAAACCACTGTTACCGAAAAAATTTTTAAATAGTGTAAACTAAAGTATGGATCCAACCCAAATAATCATCACCGTCAGTATATTTTTAATTACCCTCACCGTTATTTTTTGTGCTGTTTATTTTGTTAAATTACTTTCAGACCTTCGTCTCTTATTGACCAAAATTAATCCAATTGTTTCCGATGCCGGCTTAATTAGTTCCTCTATTGCCAAACCGGTTTCTTCCATTTCTGAATTTATCATGGGTTTCAAAAACGGTTTTACTATTTTTAACAATCTTTTTCCCAAGGACATAAAAGATAAAAATTAAACAATTAATAATTGAATTTGATTAAAAATTTAAAATTAAAAATTATTGAATATGACCTGTTGTCAGGACAAAGAATGTAGTTGCGGTGGCTCTAGTAGCTCCTTTGTTTTCGGTTTAATTATAGGTGCTTTTTTAGCTGCTGCCGTCATTATTTTAACTTCCAAAGATAAAGACAAAATTATTAAAAACATCAGAAATAAAATCGAAGATATATTTAATGAAAAAATCCCCGAAATCAAAAAAAATCTTCCCGAAATCAAAAAGAAAATCGCCGTTATAATTCCCGATTCTCTTTCCCCACCTCCGGTAGTTTCATCCCTCAAAAAACCCGCCAAACTCTTCAAGAAAAAGTAATCAGTCAATTCGACTCAATGTAAAGATATTCTTGTTTGGAAAAAATCTTGGTTTATAATACGCCCATGGCAGGAAAATCCGAGAGAATACGCGTGATTGAGGATGGTGGTCGAAATGTTGGTGGGGTTGATGATTTGGGGTATAGAAGTGCCCAACCTAAAGATGGCTTTGATGCTTTACTGGATTCGACCAGCCAGGAAGCAGGTATTTTATATTGGGAACGGGTAGGGGAGTTAATTCCCCGGATTGGTGAAGATGAAAAATTACAGAGAAAATTAGCTATTTGGGCTGATGCCAACGATCTGGTTTTAGTCCACGAGGAAGAATTGGTTGAAGAAGACGAGCCGGTTCCTCAAGATGATGATGAGGCTGTCTTTATTGCCCCGTTGGAAACCGAAGAACGAAAAGGAAAATTAGCCGGAAAGAAAAAAAATGGAGACGAAACCGATACTTTTGGTCCGGATTTTTTAGCCGGAATTGATATAAATGATCATATCGGATTGTACTTAAAAGAAGCCACCAGGCGACCTCTATTAACCGCCGATCAAGAAAAAGAATTAATTCAAAGAATCAGGTCAGGTGATAAAGACGCGTTGGACATAATGTGTGGATCAAACTCACGGCTAGTTATTAGTGTTGCCAAAAGATATTTAGGCCGGGGAGAATTCTTTCTTGACCTGATTCAGGAAGGTAATTTAGGACTGCTTAAAGCCATTGAGAAGTTTGATCCTCATCGTGGATATAAATTTTCCACCTATGCTACCTGGTGGATCAGGCAAAAAATAACCCGGGCAATTGCTGAAAAAGGTCGAGGAATTCGTTTGCCAGTCCATCGATTTGATCAGATATCTCGGCTTTATCACCAGATCTCGGATCTTCGCCAGGAAAAACAGGAAGAGCCCACAATTGATGAAATTTCCGTTGCTACTGGTGAAACGAGAGAATATGTCCAGGGATTATTGATGGTAGCCGCCACCCCTCAATCTCTGGATACTATTGTTGGTGAAGACGAAGATAGTACTTTGGGAGATTTCGTGGAAGATAAGGGAGCAAATGTAGTTTCGCGGGGTGAATATAATATCTTACATGAACAGATCGAAAAGTTATTGACCATTATTGATAATCCGCGTGATCAGGCAATTTTAGAATTAAGGTATGGTTTGCGCGACGGTTGTTGTTATTCTTTGGAGGATACGGCCAGAATTATCGGGATCACCCCAAAAAATGTTTGGCAAATTGAAGGGAAGGCTTTAAAAAGGTTAAAACCAATGGCCAGTCAAATGGGTTTGAAACCGGATAATTCTGTAAAAAGTCCCTACGTTGATCTGACAAAAAAAGACCAGGAAACGATGTTTCAGGAAAAAGTTAGAAAATCATTGCATTTCATTAAAAAACCTCGTGATCGGGAAATTATTGAATTGAGGTTTGGTTTACGCGATGGGAAGAAACGCACCTTAGAAGAAACGGGGAGAATTATTGGTGTCACTCGGGAAAGAATCAGACAAATTGAGGAAAGAATATTAATAAAGTTGGGTTTGAAACCGGAGGAAAAAGCCTTAAAAGATAAATAATATGACCCGAATAGAAGGATTGAATCGCAAATTATCGGATCAGGAAATCGTGAAGAGAGAAGTATTGGGAGTGAGTCTGGAAACTGTTCCGTTTGAAAAAATATTTATCGGTGAAAAATTGGAATATGAGTTACGGGATGAGCTTGATAAAGTCCGTATAGCTTATTTGGCTAAGTCTATTGAAATAGGCGAAACATCGGTACCAAGAGTTATCCTCAAGGCGCCAACCGTGTCGAATGAAAATGAAGAGTCTAAGAATCGGTACGAACTATTACATAAAGCCGGATTAGTAAAAGCACTTGAATTGCTTGGCCGCAAGGATTGTTTAGCAGTTGTTCTTTATGGCTTTAACGATTTCAGTTTGGAAAATGCCCTGCCGGAAGAACTGATAAAACTAGGTGAATATGGGACCAGAATAGAACGAACGGAAAAAATACCCGTTGGTTCCTTGATTTTAGAGGGGAAAATCACCGATGGTGAAACCGAATCCAGACTGGAGAAACAAATGGGAGCTGACGGTCAAAAAGTACCGATGTGGGTGAGAGCTAGGAGTATAGGGAGCGAAATTGGATATGACGTTATCGATGGATATCACCGCGGCAGTGTTTTAGATAAATTAAAAATCACCTTAGGTTTAGCCGAAGTTTCCTATGGTATGTCCGACGAAGAGTTATACGACCAACGGGTGATTGCCGCTAATTCGGTACGATCAGTACAATTTGCCAGAGTTATTCGCTGGATGCAAAGATCATTTCAGGAATCGATTTGGGCCAGGGATTATAAACTGAATCTATCGACAGTATTGGGCTTGGCTTTCCAAAAGGATAAAGTTGACCAACCGGGATCAAGATCGGGGTTAACCCCACAACAGGCACAAGAAGCAATCGCTTGGGTTGAAGGAAAAGCAGACTTGTGGCAGGGCGAACTAGGGACAATATACCAGCAAATTAGGGCTGCAGAAATGTCCTTTGATGAAATTGTTGAGAAAGTAAGAGTGGGTTCCGGTGGTGGTGGACGCAAGGGTAGTGGAATATTTAATCCGGTTAAATTTGTAGCGATGGTAGAAGAATTACGGGGTGATTTACATTTACAAAGGAAAATGTTGACAATTATCAAAGAACACAATCTTAATGCAGAGGAAACACGTTTAGTAGCTCGGGTACTTAAACTTAAACGTCGGGTTCCTTCTGCCATCAAAGCCCTGGAACTTGATCCCATAAATATAGCCAAAGAAATTATGGGAGAACAGGAGCCGGAAATAGATATCAGTCCGGTCGGAGAGGAGACGGTTAGTCGGCCAAAGTCCGAAAATGGATTAAGCAAGAGAAGGTTTAATTTGGTACGCACTTACGGCACCGGTAATGACGAAACCGATGGTCATTTAAATCCGTCAGTATTAGCGGATATTACCCCTCAACACGTATCGGAAAGTTTATCTAAAAACGGACAGACATTAAATTGGATAGAGCAAGTACCCAATATTTCTCAAGCAGAAAAGATGGTAGTAACCACGCTTTTTTTAGAAGGAAAAATGCCGGAAACAGTATGTCAGGAATTGGGTATAACCATAAATAAACTGGAGCAATTAGTTTTTAGTGCTCAACGAAAATATGCATTACATATTGATGACATTCGTTTTTCCCAGCAGTTTATTAAACCTCGTTAAAGAAGACCACCTGTTTCAAACTGCTATAATTCCCTCATGAATGCCCTGGATTTAAAAAAGCTTTTCGTCGACTTTTTTGTATCTAAAGATCACGCCGAAATCCCTTCAGCCTCCCTTATTCCCGAAAATGATCCTTCTACTCTTTTTATTTCCGCTGGCATTCAACCCTTGGTTCCGTACTTTTTGGGTACTCCTCATCCCTATGGCAAACGTTTAGTCAATGTTCAAAAATGTATCCGCACCGGCGACATAGATGAAGTGGGGGATTGCGTTCATCACACATTTTTTGAAATGCTGGGTAATTGGTCTTTAGGTGATTATTTCAAAACCGAAATGATTCCTTTAAGTTTTGAGTTTTTAACCCAAAAATTAAATATTCCTATTTCTAAATTGGCCGTCTCTTGCTTTGAAGGTGATGCCGACGCCTCCAAAGATCAAGAAACCGCCGATATCTGGCAAAAATTAGGAATATCTCCTCAAAGGATTGCCTTTCTTCCTAAAAAAAACAATTGGTGGGGGCCACCCGGAGTTACCGGTCCCTGCGGACCTGATACCGAGATGTTTTATTGGGCCGCCCCTTCTTCAGTCCCCCAAATATTCGATCCCAACAATTCCAATTGGGTGGAAATATGGAACGATGTTTTAATTCAATATTTCAAATCCAGTCAGGGTATTTATGAAAAATTAGTTCAAAACAATATTGACACCGGCATGGGAGTTGAACGGACTCTGGCGGTTTTGAGCGGTTTTTCCGATAATTATCTCACTGATATTTGGCAGCCGATAATCAGAAAAATCGAAAATATTTCCGGACAAAAATATGGTAACAATCAAAATTCCATGCGCATTATTGCCGATCACCTTCGGGCGACTGTTTTTATTATCGCCGACGGAGTCGAGCCTGGGAATAAAGAGGCCGGCTATGTTCTTAGGCGTCTGATCCGTCGTTCTATTCGCCACGGTAAAATTCTTGGTATCGAACAAAACTTTTGTCAAGATATTGCCCAAACTGTTCTAGACAATCAGGAGAATTTAGCTGGTTTTTATCCCGAACTAAATCAAAATAAAAATAGGATATTAGAAATCATTGGTATTGAAGAAACCAAATTCCGTAAAACCCTAAATAGGGGACTAATAGAGATCAATAAATTAATAATCCATAAAAAAAACCTTTCCGGCAAAGAAGCTTTTAATTTATATCAAAGTTACGGTTTCCCTTCGGAATTAATCGAGGAAGAATTAAAGAAAAACGGTTTAAGTCTGGATATTGTTGAATTTAATCAGTCAAAAGAAGAACATACTAAGCAGTCACAAACATTATCTGCTGGCAAATTCAAGTCCGGTCTGGCAGATAATAGTGAAATAATTACTAAATATCACACCGCCACCCATCTTCTTCATGCCTCTCTTCGAAAAATTCTTGGGCATCATGTTCAACAATCAGGTTCTAATATAACCTCTGAAAGGCTTCGTTTCGATTTCTCTCATACTGAAAAGTTAAACCCCGACCAGTTGGAAAAGATTACTAATTTAATCAATCAGCAAATAGAAAACAAATTAACCGTTACCAAAGAAGAAAAACATTTTATTGACGCCCAAAAAGAAGGTGCTCTGGCTTTTTTTGGTACCAAATATCCGAAGATTGTTACGGTTTATAAAATGGGGGATTTTTCCCAGGAGGTTTGTACTGGCCCCCATGCCACCAATACCGGAACCTTAGGCACATTTAAGATTATCAAAGAAGAATCAGCCGGATCCGGGAAACGCCGGATTTATGCTATTCTTAAGTGATGCAAAGTAATTTTTATTGGCTAGTTTCCATCACTTCTGAGTCCGCCCAGGTCTCTCTGGTTTCTTTTGATCCATCCTCTTCCGAAGTCAAAAGTCTAGGTTCGGAAACTGCCTGGGATCCGGCTCTACCCGATAGTCTAGTTAGGGCGGTTGACACCTCACTGACCACTGCCACTGCCGACTATCAATTACCCGTCGATTCAGAACCGGACGATTGTGCTTTTATTATTCCACCTCCATGGGTTGGCCCCGACGGTCGGATTTTTCCAAATCTTTTAAAAAATCTTGAATCTTTGTGTCGCGAACTAAAATTTCACCCTCTCGGATTTATCGGTCAAGACGATGCTTTTGTTGAGTCATACCAAAGTACGGACTCTTTTCCAGGAAGCTACATCATGCTTCACCTTTTATCGGCTCATTTTCAGCTTTCTCTTGTTTATTTAGGCAGTATCAAAAAAAGAGTATCGGAAAATTTTGATGGTGACTTTTCGGTAAAATTATTAGAGGATACCCTGGTAAAACTAAATTTTCAAAAAGCCCTCCCTCCGAAAATCATTATTGTCGGAAAATTTACCAATTCGTTGATCGAAGATATTAACAATTACAATTGGACAGGAACCCCGGGTATTGAAACTTTTCTTCATCTTCCTGACGTGGTTACCGTTCCTGCCTCCGATCTTCAGCAGCTTTTCTCTCAAACCATCCACCACCAACTTTCCCCCCTTGGTCCGCCGAAGCCCAATGGCGAAGGAGACCTTGGTCCGCCGAAGCCCAATGGCGAAGGAGACCTTGGTCCGCCGAAGCCCAATGGCGAAGGAGACCTTGGTCCGCCGAAGTCCTCGGCAAGCCGGGACGAAGGCGATTCTAACCCAGTCGAACCAGAATTACCCTCACCCCAAATCGAGTTAGTAAATGCTTCCGATCTAGGTTTTAGTGAGAATATTTCAAAACCCATTATCGAAACCGAATCAAATTTTGTCGAAATTCATCACCCTTTTCCTAAACATCACTCTCGTTATTTTTGGCTACTTCCATTAGTTATATTAATACTTTTTATCCCCACATTACCCCTATTTATAGCCAGAGCCGAAATTACTCTTTCTTTCACTCCCATCGAATTTACTGATATCTTTTCCCTGACTCTAGATCCTGCCGCCTCCACCACCAGTAACTCCCTGGTTCCTGTCTCCCAAAAAAAACTCACTCTTTCCGTCAATGCCTCTGTTCCCGCTTCTGGTAAAAAAGAAATTGGGGAAAAGGCCCGGGGTGAAGTAACTATTTTTAACAAGCTCGACACTATTCAAAATTTAAATAAAGGTTTGATATTTTCTGACAAACTTGGCCATAAATTCGAATCCACCAGTAACCTCCAGGTTCCGGGAAGCACCTACAACCTTGATTCCGGAATTATTACCCTAGGTCAGGTTAAGACATCTTTGGTAGCCATCGATATTGGCCCCGAATCAAATTTATCTACTGGCACTCAACTTAGCTCCAGTAACCCCAATTTTTTAATTAAAATTAATTCCAATTTTTCTGGTGGTACCAAAGAACTCGTAGCTGTTGTTTCCGCTGAAGACCGTTCTCGATTGTTGGCTACTGCCCGCCAGGAACTCTCAATTAAAGCCAAAAATCAAATTCAAGCCGAATCAGCCCCCGGTTTAACCATTTTTGACTCAACCGCATTTTTTGACAGTCAAAAGACGGATTATAATCGGGAAATTGGTGAAGTAGCCGATACTTTAACTTTAAACTTGTTCTCCCAGGTCTCTTTTCTTTTTGTCAACCCCTCAGACAAATTAAAAATTACTTCGTATTTTCTTCAGGACAATCCCAAACTTTCCGGGCTTGATCCAAATTCTCTAACTTTAAATCTTACCTTCGTTCCCAAGGATTTGACCTCAACCAAATCCAGTGGTGTTCTCACTATCACCGGAAAAGGAACTCCCAAAATTGACATCATTACTCTCCGTCGTCTCTTGGCTTTCAAATCAGAAAATGAAATTCAAAAAATTGTTTCCACTCTCCCCAGTT
The DNA here is from genome assembly GCA_964607745.1 of uncultured Gammaproteobacteria bacterium. Lineage (GTDB taxonomy): Bacteria > Patescibacteriota > Microgenomatia > UBA12405 > UBA12405 > UBA12158. The sequence goes on from CAZSLG010000011.1 coordinate 12,302, forward strand.
TTTATAATTATTCGGTCAAAAATAATTTAAAATTTATCAATTTGTTTAATCGATTGCCCCGAAATCCTGATTTCATAACCATTATCACTAAAAACTAATGGGTTATATTTATCTTAAAAAATCTCCTTCTATAAATCGCCGCTCCCGTAAACCTCGCCGTATTCTATCGGCTGTTTTTCTGTCTCTTGGGGTATTTTTATTTCTCTCTGCCGTTGTCCCCATTGTTCAGTTTCAGTTCGAATACTCTCTAAAGTTTAATCAAATTTTAAGTCCTCTTTCTTCCCGGTTTTCCAATCCCGGTTCCGTTTTAGGTGATACCAATACTGATTTCACCCAACTTTCGAATTGGTTTGAAAAAGGTTCAGCTGCTCCCTCCGATAACCCTAATTTTTTATCACTCGATAATCGTATTTCTTCCTATTCTCTTTCCGTTCCCAAACTTAAAATTGAGAAAGCCTTGGTTCTAATCGGCAGCTCGGATTTAAAAAGCAGCTTAATTCACTATCCCCAAACTGCCCTTCCGGGACAACTCGGATCTTCGGTAATTTTTGGGCACTCAGTCTTACCCCAGTTTTTTAATCCTAAATCATATTTAACTATTTTTTCGACTCTTTACAAACTAAAGCAGGGAGACGAGATCTTTGTCGATTTTGACAATATTAAATACCGTTATTTAGTTGAAGAAATGTATGAGGTAGCCCCTACCGATCTTTCGGTTTTGGAACAACACTTTGATGGCCGTTACCTTACTCTCATTACTTGTTCCCCACCCGGCACATACTTGCGTCGTTTAATTATCAAAGCCCGAATTGTCGAAATTTAACTTTGGTTTTTTCTGCTCCAATATAGTTTTTCGGTCAAACCACCCTCTCTGCCAAACTTATCAATCATCGCTTTGACCTGTTTTTCCAAGAGGTAGGTAACAATATGGCACAACGTCAACAGAAAATTTGCATCCGCTTCGGGATTATTGGATAGTTTCTTAAGTCACTTAAAGAATAAGCAATTTCCTGAAATTTCCTGATAATCGGCGATTTCTTCTCATAAATATTCATTTGATGTTGTCTTAAATAATCTTCATAATCGGCTTGCAGTTCTTCAAAAGAAGCCTTGGCGACACCCAAAAGTTTTATTTCACCTTTTTTTGAAGTTTGGCTTTGTCCAACCCCTTCGACAATGTTTTGTTTTCCCGATCTGGCCGCCTGTTCCATCTGATCCTTAGTTCTGGATTTATAATCAATATTTTTCTTAACAAACTCCACCGTTAGATCGTGAATTATCAGGGCATATCTGTAGCTTAATAAGTATTTATATCCTTCCATCGGTTAAAATAAGATACCACTTATGGATAACTATCTTGCCATTGATTACGGTACAAGGCGTATCGGCCTAGCCTACACCCAAAACAATATTATTTTTACTCTTCCCCAAATCTTAAACGATAAAAATCTTGTTTCTAAAATAAAAAATATTATCTCCGGTTATCACATTCAAAAAATCTATATTGGCTTATCCGAAGGCCGTATTGCCACCAAAACACTTGAGTTTATAAAAGACTTAAAAAACACTATAAATGTTCCCATCGAAACAGTCGAAGAGTCAATTTCCACTATTGAGGCTGGCTCCATTTACAAAAATATAGCCAAAAAAAGGGCAGATTTTAAAAACAATATCGACTCTTTTTCTGCTGCTGTGATTTTAGGTCGGGCTCTGGGTTATAATTAACCGTGTTTAAAAATCTTATATCTCCTATTCAAGCTTGGCTTCTTTCCCAGGGTCGCTGTGTCGGCTGTGGTGAAGCTCTATCCAAAGGCAAGCGTCAAGACGTTCGGGGGCAGACGACTGTTACCTGTCGCTGCGGTCGTATCTTTATTCACGATCCCAAAAAAGGTAGCTATCGTCGGGCACTTTTTGACGAAGTCTAATGAAGTGGCGCTATCTTTTGGTTAGTTTTGGTCTTATTCTTATCATCGCTATCTCGGTCGTATTCTATTTATCCTCACCTTTTTCCTCCGACTCTTCTCTTAAAGCTTTTGTTATCAATCAGGGCGAAAGCGTAGTTGATATCAGTAACCGCTTGGGTAAAAATCGCTTTATCAAAAGCCCTTTAATTTTTATTTTTTGGTCGGCCTTAAGTGGTCAAAAAAATAATATTAAAGCCGGTAAGTTTGAAATTGCTTCTTCTTGGGATGTTAAAACCATAATCTCTAAACTAACCAGTGGTGGATCAACTGACTATTGGTTTAAAATTATTCCGGGACAGCGCCTCGAGGAATTCGCCAAAGACAATTTAGTTCCAGCCACTAGTGGCAAAGAAGGCTATCTTTTCCCTGACAGTTACCTAATTCCTGAATATTTTACCCCCGAGGAAATTGTGGCCATGATTTCCAAAAACTTTGATCAAAAAATAAAATCTTTAAATATAAAAAGTCAAGATTTGTCGGAAATTGTCACCTTAGCCTCTCTTCTCGAGCGTGAAGCTAAAACTAAAATTGACAAACAAAAAGTTGCCGCGGTTTTAATTAACCGCCTTAAAATCGGCATGCCTCTTCAGGTCGATGCGGCCGTCCAATATGGTCGGGATACTATTACTAAACCTACTAAATATTGGTTGCCTCTATCCAAAACCGATCTTCAAATTGACTCACCTTTTAATACCTATCAAAATCGTGGTCTGCCTCCCTCACCTATCTGTAACCCCGGCCTTGACTCTCTTTTTGCCGCCCAAAGTCCCATTTCTTCCGAAAATCTTTATTATATTTCCGGTCACGACGGTCTCATGCATTTTGCCGCCACCCTGGTCGACCACAATGCCAACATTGCCAAATACCTAAAATGATTAGACTCGCCAAACTATTGTCACAAAAAGTTTTGTTTGATAAATATGGTAAAAAATTCATAGTCGAAAAGTTGGAAATGTTTGATGGTGTCCACTGTGAGTGGGCCTATCTTGAATCTCATCCGGGTGTAGTTATCGTTGCTCTTGATACTGACAAAAATTTAATTTTAGTCCGCCAGTTTCGTTATACCTTTAATGACTATACCTATGAAAATCCGGCCGGAGGAATTGAACTAAACGAAGAATCTTTGTCCGCTGCCAAAAGAGAGCTTTTTGAGGAGACTGGATACAAGTCGGAAAACCTTATCAGCTTAGGTACTTTTTATGATCTTCCAAATGAAGTCAAACATTCCGCTCAAGTATTTTTGGCCCATGATTGTCAATATTTTTCTCCTCCCGCTTTCGATGCTGATATTGAGAAATATTACGACATAACAGTTGAAAAACATCCATTTTCGGAAATCATCAATTCGCTCGGTACTCCTTCATGTCTCATCAAAAGTGCTGAGCAAACCGCCGTCATTTTCCTGGCCCACCGCTATCTGGCAACCCACGACTTACTTTAATTTTTTATTTACCAATTCGTTTAGCACCACCCATCGTCTCTTCTTTTCGGCAATCGGTACATCATCTTTAAATAAATTAGCCGAGACCGTTCCCCGCCGGGGACTGTATTTGTTTATATAAGCAATATCAAATATGACCTTTTTACAGACCGAAACGGTGTTTTGAAAAGCCACCTCATCTTCCCCTGAAAATCCGACAATAATGTCTGTTGAGAATCTAACATCCGGAATTATCTTTTTGATTTTGGCTACCAGTTTCAGATAATCCTTTTGGGTGTAATGCCGGTTCATCTTTTTTAATATCTCATCATCTCCGGATTGAAACGGCAGGTGAATTAACCGATCAATGTTTTTATATTTAGCAATCACGTCAATCAGTTCATCTGAAAAGTCCCAGGGGT
>CAZSLG010000012.1:0-16091 GCA_964607745.1 uncultured Gammaproteobacteria bacterium
ACTAAAGCCTAAAGAAAATCCAACAAAAAGAATTTTAATTTGAGTATTTTTAGTCATTTTGTTAATTGAATTTATTTAGAATTTAGGTTTTAGGATTTAGATTTTTATTAAAAAGTGGCAGTGGCGGTATAAATAAGTTTACCTTCATAAGTACCTTCTTTTTGAGTGGTGGAAGCAACGATTCGATAACAGATGTAGGCCACTTCAGTAGCAGTGGGAGTGGAGGTGTTACTAATAATGGTTTTGGCATTGGCGACACCATTACCAAAGGGCCGGTGACCGGCAGCGTAATTGAAAATCGAAGTGCCGACATTGATGTTTTGGAGGGTATAACCCCAACCGGAGTCAGTGTAGGTGTTCCAGACGGCCGGAGTAGTGGTATTACAAGTATTTGAGGGACAGGTGGTGTCAGGGATGGTGGTACCGTTGCTGATTTCCTCAAGATTGCCATCTTCGTAGACAGTGACAATATAGCCGTTGCTGGCATTGGTAACGGCGGAGAGACGTTGAGCCAGATCATTAACCGCAGCCACATTTAGAGAACCAAAGGCAACGGAGGTGGCGGAAGTGTTGGCGGCATTGGCGCCGAAGGCAGTCAGACCACAGGGAGTACCGCCGGTACCGACATTGGTGTTATCGATAGCGAAAGTAAGAGTGGGCTCAACGGTGGCAGTAACCCGGACGGATTCAACTACGGCAATTTTTCCCTGAACAGTATCGGCGTCGATTACGGCGGCAGCACTATCTTTGTGACGGACAAGGAAGGAATAGACATCGGCGTTGCCGTCGGTCCGACCGGCAGCCGGTGCTGGGTTGATTAATTGAGAGCCGGAAGCTAGAGCAGCACCGATAGTGACAGTGTAGCTGGTGCCAATTTGATTGGTACCGCCAACACCAAGATAACAGGAGATGACATTGAAGGAAGTGGGGGTGGAGGAACCGGTATAGCCAATGTTAAGAACGACGGTGGTACCAATACTATAAGCAGTGGTAGCACCAATGCCCCAGGTAGGACAGGTAACATCAGTGATTTTTAATCTGGTACCAAGTCCATTAGCGCCGGAACTGGGGGTGGTAGCGCCCAGATCAAAACCCTGCTGATCAGGGATACCATCGTTATATTGTTCACCGGTTCGGCTGGTAGCTTTTATTAGGAACTCCCAATAACCACCGGTAGAATTAGATTGGGGAGTGAAAGAGATGGTATGAATGGCGGAACGGGTGGCAACAATGGCGGCATTGACAAAAGCATTACTTTGACCGATGCCAGAATTAATAGTGAAGGCGGCAGTGCTACTAATATCTTTAACAGTATAGAGAGTTAAAGGGCCGCTACTACCGACACCGGTACCGGTGGTGCCGATGGCGATAGTGTCACCGACAAAGAGATTGTTGGTGGTATTGCTGGGATTGCTGGAGGTAACAACATTAAGAACTGAATCACCGACTTGGGTGGTACCGGAACTAAGTCTGGCAAAGTAGGAGAGTTGGGAAGAGGATAGGATGTCTCTGACGCTGGTAGGTGGGGCAGAGACAAGAGAATGGGGTTTGAGAAATAGAGAAGCAACGACAATAATGAAAAGACTAATTAGAATACTATATATTTTAGTGCGCACTAACATACACTTTAAGGATTAATAAAATAATTGTCAAGTAATAATGATTACTTTTTTTTGATATATTTTGAATGGTGGAATTCATTTTATTATTGTAGTATTCGTAAATTGTCTTAGTTATGGGAAATTAATATGCAATTAGCAATGATATTAGTGTCTTGCTAGATGTGGTTTGATGTATCTAATTAGATGATAAGATAAGAAGATGAGAAGAAAGATAACAATAAGAGAATAAGGGAGGACGAGAAAGTTAATAGTCGATATTTCCTTGGAGTTTTTTAGTGACAAAGAAGCTTGATAAAATCCAGGCCAAAGAGGGGGACCGAGGCGGCAGGAAACAGGTTTGGAGTTGTTTAGACAGGAAATAGTACGTTGGTGGTGAGATAGGACATTATTAGGAAAGAGCTCCATTTGTAGGAGGGGGGAGTTATTTTTAGAGATAGTAATAGTGCCTTCAATTTTGGAAAAGAAATCAGATTGGTTGTCGGCTAGACCGGTAAAAGTGCCAAAACCAAAGAAAGTATCATGAATAAGAGGCGAAAAAGAAAAATTGGAAACGGTGATTTTGGAGGGTACCGATTCGGAATTACTAACGGAGACCAACAAATGACTGCCTAATCGGACAAGATTGGTAGTGTTGGAATCAGCAACGGTTAATTGTTGATTGACAAAGAAAGTAAAATATAGATCCTTTGGAGAAAGAGCAGCTGGGGAAGAAATCTTTAGAACCAATTGGCGGCTTTGATTGGGGTTGAGGACAAAAGAAGAGCCTAAGCGAAGATCGGAATTAGTTAAGGAAAAATTTAGATCAAGAGGGAGCCCCGGATAAGATAAGCCGCCGTCAAAACCTTGAGGTAGCCACCGTTCAACTGAGGTGGAGAGAGTGACCGGGGCTTGACCGGTATTTTTTATTTGATAGCTTTGAATATAGGTGGCACCGGGTTTTAACCAGAATTCGAGGGTGGCCGGAGTGATGGAAAGAGAAGACATATTAGTATTTGGGGACGGCAGTGTAAACGATAAAATTATGATATATGCCGGCAGATTGGGCCGGAGAAATATTGACCTTGTAGGTGATGGTGGATTGACGGTTTTCTACCGGGGAAGATTCGGACATGAATATTTGGGGAGTTTCGGCCGGAGAGGCAGCAACGTTGGCAAATTGACGAAAATAGGTGTTGTCGGCAAAATATGAAGAAGCACCGATGCCGGAAGCATTAAAACCAAAACCATAAGTAGAGGAGTTGACCCAAATATTTGAGGTTGATTCGTTGCAGGGGTTATCGCAGACAGTGTCAGGAATGGTAATGCCGCTTTCCAGACTTAAGGGGCGAGACTCTTGGGAGCTTATCTGATAACCATGACCGGAGGGAGTGCTGATGGTGACAGTGTTGACGGCAGTGGAAGCAATACCCGGAGTTAAAATACCGAAATTGATATCTAAATTGTCAATGGAAAAAGCAAAGGTGATAAAGGTATCGTAAATGTATTGAAAACCGGATTTTAATAGAACTCCGGATTTTTGATAAGTTCCCGGAGCGATTTGGCCGACGGTATCAGAGAGTTTGTAGTTACCTGAAGTTTTGTTGCCGGAGGTGATATTGAAATTTCCCCAATCGATGACGTAGTTGTCGGAGCTGAAGTGCTGGGAGAAAACGGGAGTAGTTAGTACAGAGTACAGAGTACCAAGTACCAAGAAAAAAAATATTTTAATCATTATCTTTCAGCTCTTGAATTAAGTCGTCGGTGTGCTGAACAAGTTTAGTGTCTCCGCGGGCTAAAAGTTTTTGTTTTAGTTCAAGACTCAGCCAAAGGAGGGTTTCTAATTTGTGGTTTTGTTCCTGGGTAAATTTTTGAGTGATAAGGTAAGCCAGGGGTGAAATGAAGACCAGAGAGAGAAGGTAGATTAGGGAGTGACTGGAAATCAAAGTTTGGGAAAGAAAAAGAGCCAAGATGAGGCTATAAAGGAGAATGGTTTGGGGGGATTCCTGAAAAGATAGGGAAAAAAGAAGGAAGTATTCTAAGAAAAGAAGGGGAGAAAGTAATCCGCCGGTGGTAAAAACAATTGTTTGAACGATAATAATTACCAAAGTAACCGGAGTTTTTTTGAAACGTATCGAATAAGCGACAAGAATAATAGAAAAGAAGGCAATGATTTGAGGTGAGTAGGTAGCAGCGGAAGTATTGGCGACAATGGTAGGGGCTAGGCAGCAGAAAAAGAAGAGGGTAATCTTAAGAAGTGGCGACATTAAGAAAATTATACATGTTACATCGGGGGGATTTTTTACTGTTACTGGGGGGGGGATTAATGATTGTCGGGATTGGCAGTAAGCTGGAGAAGTCTATGGGTCAGGGAGAGACAATAAAAGAGATAAAGGCTGAAGTGACAATGATCCCAGGAAAGATAAATATAAATACGGCCAATCTTCGGCAACTGATTGATTTACCCGGAATCGGAGAGAAGATGGCTCAAAGAATAATTGACTATCGACTGGTTAATGGTCTTTTCAAAAGTAAGGAGGCCATAAAGGGAGTGAAGGGGATTGGAGAGAAAACCTATGAAACACTTAAAAGCAAAATCGATATTTGAGTGGTGTTTTAGTGTTGGGATTCTGTGGTTTTTGATATACAAGTTTAATGATAGGCAGACTTTGATAGGGTATATCAGACGGTCACTACCGTCAGAGGAAGGATCGATGCTAGCGGCGATGTTGTGGGGGAGTATGGAAGGAATAAGTCGGGAATTTTATTCCCAAATGGTTAAAAGTGGCTTGATCCATATTTTAGTAGTCAGTGGTTCCAATATGATGATAGTGGTAAAAGGTTTGGTGGAAGTAATAGCGCCATGGTTAGGACGGAGAAAAGCAATAATTATCGGGGTAATAAGCGGTTGGTGGTATACCAATTTGGTTGGTTGGCAGATTCCGGTAATCCGGGCGGCGATTATGGTAACTTTTTTGTATCTGGCCCAAATTTTAGGAAGAAGGCACGATTGGTTGAGAATACTTTGGTTGACAATAATCATGATGGTGGCAGCAGACCCAAAAGTATTGGGTGAGGTAGGTTTTTGGTTGTCTTTTTTGTCATTTGCAGCAGTTTCTTTTAGACCCGATGAGGGGGTGATAAAAACGACATTACGGGTGACGGTGTGGATTACACCTATTTTGGCTTATAAATTTGGGGTAATCAGTATTATTTCGCCTCTGAGTAATTTTTTAGTTTTGTTTTTGACCGGAATAATAACCACCTTAGGTATGGTGGCTAGCGTATTGGGAATTTTTATTGAGGTTGTCGGAGGGGTCATTTTATGGTTTATATATCCAATATTGGTCTATATAAAATGGGTGGTAACAACTTTATCGACTTGGGAATGGGGTCAAATTAGAATCAGTTTTAACGGTTGGATGCTTTTTGGAAGTTATTTGATAGGAATGGGTTGGTATTGGCGAAAAAAGACTATTGACCGCTAATGTTTTGGTAAACCATTGATGAGATTTGTTTGACAAGGTTTTCTTCTATTGGAATATTTTTGCCCCGGGTCATGATGCAGAGGAGATAGGGTTTGTTGGGTAGGTAAATAATGCCGCAGTCGTGGAGTTGTTTTTCACCGGTATTGGTGTACTGCCGTTCACCGAACTTATGAGCGACTAAAATATTTGGAGGGACTCCGGCAACGAGAGCCTGACTGAATTTTACCCGACTTAACAGACCCAGGGCTTTTTCGGACATATCTTTACTGAGGTAGGAGGCATTAAAGAGAATCCGAAAGAAAGAGGCATATTGCTTGACGGAGAGGATATTTCCATTGGGATTTTCAAACCCAAGCGAAATATCAACGCCTAAATTGTTGTAAGTTTCAATTAATTTTCGATTGTCGATGTTTTTTAGGAGAAGATCGTAAGCTTGATTGTCGGAATAAATAATCATCCTATCTAGAAGTTCCGACACAGTGTATTCCCGACTTTGACTTAGAGTAATTTCGGGAATAATGTTTTGGTCTTTGGGGTTAAATAATTCGGTATTGACGATTTTGTTATCTAATATACCCGGATTATTTTCAGCCAACTTATAATAGGTTATTAACAGGGGTACTTTGATCAGGCTGGCGGGAGAAAATAATTCTCTTTCATTTATACCTAGCCAGGGGCCGTTGTTTAGGTCGTGGTAATAGACCGAAACAAAGCTTATATCGGGGTTTTTGCTTATTTGTTCATTGATAAACAACTCCAATTTCTTTCTTATGAAATCTAGGTTTTTATCCCGACTGATATTATTACTGTCACATTCCAATAAAGGGTTAATAAACTTGTAATTTTCCCTGTTTCTGATTTCTGTTATCGAATTAAGAAGGTTGTTGGTAGCGAAGAGATCTCGGGAAAAGAAACCAAGTATAAGGCCGGAGACGAGACACAATAAACAAACGATTTTTATCTTAGATGGAGTGAACATGCGGTTAGTAAAATATAACATGGCAAAACGACTAATATTGGGATTGTTGTATCTTGGCTGGGGGTGGTGGCTGGCAATTCCTAACGATAAATTAAAAGTGGTGTTTTGCAACGTAGGTCAGGGAGATGCCGCTTTGGTGAGTAAGGGGTATTTTCAACTGCTTTTAGATACTGGTCCGGCTAAGGGCGGAGTAGAGAAATGCCTGGGTCAAGAGATGCCTCTAGGAGACAAAAAAATTGAAGTGGTAATAATTAGTCATGAAGATAGTGACCATTCAGGAGCATTAGCCAGTCTAGAGAAAAGTTATAAGGTAGAAAAGTTTTATTCAAATAATTTGTATTACAATGATAGTCTTGAATATGGTGGGATAGTATTTAAAGTGTTGTATCCGGACAGAGGACTGTTGGATAGGGACAATGATTCGATAGCGGGGTTACTAAAATATCGAGGTATGAGTTTTTTATTTACCGGGGACAATGATTTAGTGGTTGAGGAAAGTATTTTAAACCGAATGGTGGGGGAGCGGGGGGTTGATGTGTTAAAAGTGTCTCACCATGGTTCAAAGAGTGCCAATGGAGAGAAGTGGTTAGCGACGGTGGCACCAAAATGGGCAGTAGTAAGTGTCGGTAAAAATAATTATGGCCATCCGGATGCCGGAGTATTGGCCAATTTGGAGAAACAAGGAATAATCGTAAAGCGGACCGATAAAAGCGGAAACATTGTATTTGAGGAAAAATGAGATAAAATAAGTCAATGATAAAAGGTAATCTGACCCTCCTTCTTTTGGATTAAGCCGGGGGTAAACAGATACCAACCCGGCCGTTGCCGGGTTTTTTAATATAAAATCAAATAAATGGACTTTAAAAAAATAGAAAACAAGTGGCAGAAGTTTTGGGAGGAACATCCCGAAATTTTCAGGGCTGATGATGAAAGCCTAAAACCAAAAAAATATGTATTAGTGGAATTTCCGTACCCCTCGGGTAGCGGGCTTCATATTGGCCACACTTTTTCGTTTACCGGAGGGGATATCTATGCCAGGTTTCAGCGAATGAAGGGGTATGAGGTGTTGTTTCCGATGGGGTGGGACGCGTTTGGATTGCCGACAGAAAACTATGCTATTAAAATGAAGAGGAAACCACAGGAAGTGACCAAGGAAAATACGGACATGTTTAGAAGCCAAATGAAACGATTGGCGTTTTCGTTTGATTGGGCCAGAGAAGTGGATACAACTGACCCGGCATATTATCGGTGGACCCAGTGGATTTTTATTCAACTATTTAAAAAGGGTTTGGCCTACAAAAAGGAAATGCCGATAAATTGGTGCCCATCGTGTAAAATTGGATTAGCCAACGAGGAAGTAGTAGGCGGAAAATGCGAAAGGTGCGGAGCTGAAGTGTCGAAACGAAATATTTCTCAGTGGGTAGTTAAAATCACCGATTATGCTGATAGGCTGATTGATGGGTTAAAGGAAACGAAGTTTATTGAGAAAGTTAAGCAAGCCCAGATAAATTGGATTGACCGGAAAGAATGGATTGATATTTCTTATGATGTTGAGGGGGTAAAAGATAAGGTGGTGGTGGCAACAACCAGACCGGATACAAATTTTGGAGCGACTTTTGTGGTATTGGCCCCGGAGCATGAAATAGTAACAAAAATAATAAATCAAGAAATAGGAACAGGTGAAAATCTGGAAAAAATTAAAGAGTATGTGATTAAGGCCAGGAACAAATCGGAGTTGGACAGACAAAAAGAGGTAGTTGGGAGAGACAAGACGGGGGTATTTACCGGTTTGTATGCAGTAAACCAATTAACTCATAAAAAAATGCCGATATGGATAACTGATTTTGTGCTATCAACAGTAGGTACCGGGGCGGTGGTAGGGGTACCGGGACACGATATTCGAGATTTTGAATTTGCGAAACAATTTGGACTGGAAATCGTTAGGGTAGTGGTGGGGAGTGATGGCAGGGACGGACCAATAACTAATAAAGAAGATGTTCAGGAAGAAGAAGGGTTGATGGTTAATTCAGGATTTTTGGATGGGATGGATATCCATGAGGCAACTAAAAAAATTATGGATTACTTGGAGGAAAAAGGTTGGGGTAAAAGATCGACCAGATATCACTTACGGGATTGGATATTTAGTAGACAGCATTATTGGGGAGAACCAATACCGATGATTAATTGTCCAAAAGACGGTTGGGTACCGGTGCCGGAAAATGAGTTGCCGGTGGTGCTACCGGAGGTGGAGGCCTATGAGCCGACGGATGACGGCCAGAGCCCGTTGTCAAAAATTGACAGCTATGTAAATTGTAAGTGCCCGGTTTGTGGCAAAGACGCCAAACGGGAAACAGACACGATGCCGAATTGGGCTGGATCTGACTGGTATTTTTTGAGATACCTCGATCCACATAATGATAAATCAATCGCTTCAAGTGAGTTAATCAACAAGTGGATGCCGGTGGATGTTTATATTGGTGGAGACGAACACAATACCCTACATTTACTTTATTCCCGTTTTATTTATAAATTTTTAGCAGACATTGGGGTAGTGCCCAAAGATATTCCAGAACCTTATGTGGTGAGAATGTCACATGGGGTGATATTAGGTTTTGATAACCAAAGAATGAGCAAGTCGAAAGGGAATGTGGTGGTACCGGAGATAGTGGCAGATAAATATGGTGTTGATGTAATGAGAATGTATTTGATGTTTATGGGACCGTTTGATGGGACCATGGCATGGAATGAAAATACCCTAATGGGAGTGAAAAGATTTTTAGACAAAGTAGAAAAATTTACTTTTGATCAGATAAAAAATAAGTTTGTGAACCAATATGACAATGGCTTGATTATTAATCAGTTGATTGAGGGAGTAGGGAAAGATTTTGAAAATTTTGGTTTTAATACGGCAATCGCTAAATTAATGGAAGCTTTTAATAAGTTAAAAACGGTGAATCGGGAGGAAATGAAGATTTTAATAAAATTGTTGGCTCCATTGGCACCTTATATGGCTGAAGAGCTATGGAATGAGATTGGTGGTAATAAAGATGAGTCGTTTTCGGTCCACAAGTCTTTATGGCCAAAAACGGATGAAAATCTGTTAATTACTAAGAGCGTAAAAATACCGGTGGCGATTAACGGAAAAACAAGGGTAGTGATTGAAGTGGACCGGATGGAAGTGGGGAATAGGGAAAAGGTACTGGGTCAGGTTTACAATAACGAAAAAATAAAGGGATATATTAATGGTAGAAAGGTAATAAAAGAAATTATGGTGTCAGGAAAGATGGTGAATTTAGTGATATAAACTGGTTGACTTGGGGTTATCAGAGACAGGTTTCGTTTGCTATCGACAAATAAGTTTTGATTTTATCCTTTTTGTGGGGATTATTTACACGCTTGCCAAAGGTAAAAGAAAGATAAAGGGGGTAAACTGAGGGACAAAATGAAGATTTGAACTAAGCGAAATGATATGTTTTGAAAGGTTGCGATGTTATTAAAAGAAGAGGGTTATAGGTAATAAGTCTTTCTATTTTCGACGACAGTAATCGGAAAGTTTAAAGTTCAATGAGAAGTTCAAATATTTATTTACGGTTATATTGTAATTGTTTGTATGTGTTGTTTATTATATTTCTAATGATTATTTTATTTTTGCGGTTATATCTTTTGTGTAGTAAAAAAGTTAATTTATAACGGAATAAATGCGGAGTTTACAAAATATATGCGGCGATTAGATATTATCCGTATGTAAAAATTGCGGAAAAAGTGTTCCCACCGGGAATCGGACCTGGATTTACCGCTTAGGGGGCGGCCGTTCTATCCATTGAACTATGGGAACATATTAATTACGAATTATTTTAGAAAACTAAAAAGTAACTGTCTGTTTTGGAAAGTATTTGTATGACAGTGTTAAAAGGAGAGGTTGTTATTTTGTTAAGGAACATGAAATCAATGTCGGAACGTAAAACAGCTCTGCTGATTAACGTTCCAGACAACGTTTAAATCGCGAAGCGATTTATTACGTTGTCGGGGATGGGGGATTCGAACCCCCAGCCTCACGCACCCGAAGCGTGCGCGCTAGCCAATTGCGCCAATCCCCGCCTACGCTAAAGCTACGGCGGGTAAACCCGTTTTTGCTAAAGTTTAGTAGCTTAGTATAACAAAACTGTATTGAAAAATAATGATACACAAGGTGTTACATGGAAATATATTGATATAAAAACAAGAGTTATTAACTTGGCGTTTTAGCAGATAGTGGACATGTTTGATAAAGAAGAAATGTATAAATTTAAGTGACAGGAAAGGGAAAAAGTGGGAAGTAATTGACAATGAGAGAAAAGTAGTTAAACTGATATTTATGAATAATGATATAAATCGAAATACGAGAACATTAATTGTCAGTTTTGTAATTGCGATAATGGTGCTAATTCCTTTACGTTTCGTGGAGGTAGGGAATAGTTTGGATAATGGAGCATCGGTGTTGGGTGAAACCGCAGTTCAATCGGAAGCTAAAATAGAGGCACCTTATGATCAAATTGATTCATCTTTGCCGTGTAATTTAGATCAGGAGGTGGATGCGGAGGTGAGTTTATTAACTGCCAAACTGGCAGAGGACTTAAGTGCAGACGAGGCGGAAATAATTTTTAGTGAGATTGAGAACGTCGAAGCGACTAGGTGTAAGTAAATTAGCGAATAGATACGGAATAGAGGTTTTCAGGTGCTTCCGGGAAAGGACGGGTGTAGACGATAATTTTGCTGCCATCGGACCAGGGAAGAATAAGATTGTTGGAAAACTTTCCAGCAAAGATAGTACTTTGATTTGAACCATCATATTCAACTGTTTTTATTTGTTGAGATTTATTGGAATACACCAGATTATTAGAGTTTGGTAACCAGAAGGGATTGTCGATTTCGTTGAGATTACCAATAGGATAGTTAATGTCCTTTTTGAGGTCGTAGACGAGGTAGGGGCCTTTTTGAGAGAGGTAGAGAGCTTTACTGTCGTCTTCAGAGAAAAGAATGTCGGCGGATTGAGTAGCAACAAGTGGGCGGAGTTTTGCCGGCAGCCGTTCAAGTTTAGAGAGGAGAATTTGACTTCTTTGTTTCTGCCAATCATTGTTAATGAAGGTGATTAAGTTAGAGACATCAGTGGGCTTTTTTAACCCTGAGGTTTCCAGATTGAGTAAGTAGGCTGTATTTTGGGTGTGAGAGATAGCTAGTATTTGCTTGGAATTAGGGGAGAAAGTGAAAGAATAATTTGACCAGTCAATTGAGGGAAAGTTGCCAATAATTTGTTTGGGAGTGTTTTTTCCCAGAGGAAGTGGAGATGAATAAGTTTCAATAAGATAGATACCGTTGTCCTTGCTGGCACCGGCTTCTGAAACAGAGAAAACAAGACTGTTTTTATCCAAGTTGACGGTTGGGTTTAGAGCGCCGTTTTGAGTAATGGGACTAAAATCTGGAGCTGATCGGAAAAGGGTAGCTTCGGTTTGGACGACCATTTCCTTTTGAATTTCAACGTTTTTTGACCAGGGTTGGTAACCATCTTTAATTATTTTTACTTGGTATTTACCAGGAGAAAGGTTGATGGTGTCATCGGTGGCAGTGTAGAGTTGACCGTTGATAAAGACACTGGCAGATTTAGGTTTGGAAGTGGCCGAGAGAAGACCAGTGGCTTTAAATTTGAAACCATCGTTAAAATCCGGCTGATAACCACGGGCGAGAATAGAAATAAGATAGGTAAGGGAGATAACTACAGAAAGAACGGAAACGATGACCAAAAAGCTTTTTTGGTTTGAATTTTGAGCCATATTGTTTATTATACCTTGCGGCGACTGTTAGAATAAACTATGTTCCATTTTGGAAAGCTAGCGGTTGATTTGGGTACTACCAATACAGTTATTTGGAAAGATGGTGAGGTGGTTTTATTTGAACCGTCAGTAGTATCTGTCAATACTGAGAATCAGAAAGTGGTGGCAGCCGGAGGAGAAGCTAAAAAAATGAGCGGTAAGACTCCGGATTATATTGAGGTTGTTTCACCCTTAAGACATGGAGCGATTGCTGACTATGGGGCGGTAACATCGATGTTAAAGTGGTTTTTTCGGGAAGTAATGGGAACTAGTTGGTTGTTTGGTCCGGAAGTAATTGTACCGGTAGCTTCGGGAACAACTCAGGTGGAGCAGAGAGCGGTGATGGATGCAATGTCCCAAGCAGGGGCGCGAAAGGTAAACTTAATCGATGCACCTTTAGCAGCAGCGATTGGAGCCAAAGTGTCAATTGCTGATTCTTTTGGAAATATGGTAGTAAATTTAGGTGGAGGTATGGTAGAAGCAGCAATTATTGCCTCAGGCGGAGTAGTGGCGGTTTCGACTGTACGTGAGGCCGGGGAGAAAATAAACGAAACGATTGAGGAATATCTTAATAAGAAATATTCTTTGGCGGTGGGTAGATTAACAGTTGAGGATATAAAAATAAAGCTAGGGTCGGCAGTGAAGCTTAAAAAAGAAGAAATATTAGAAGTGGGTGGGAGGGATTTAACCGGTGGATTACCAAAAACTATTAATTTAAGTTCGGAAGAAGTGTTTGAGGTAGTCAGACCGGAGTTAGATCGGGTGGTGGGGGTGATAAAGGAGGTTTTGGGGGTGACTCCACCCGAACTGGTGGCTGACGTAATAGATAGGGGGATTGTGTTAACCGGAGGAATGTCCCAAATGAGGGGTTTGGGGACATTTTTAACAAGGGAAACCGGAGTAGCAGTTCATGTGGCACTGGAACCAGAATTTTGTGTGGTAAAGGGAGCAGCAATGGTAATGGAAAACATGGGGATGTATCAAAAATTAGTAAGGTGATATAGTCAATATATTTATCTTGTATAAGTATCTTTTTTGTTATTTTTGTTATTTATTACATTATCTTGTTTTCAACTTATAGTATACATTTTTACAAATTTATTGTATTTTTGACTTTAGTAGTGTTAATGCCCATGAGTCCACATATTTTATGAGTATAAATTTTGTTCTATTTAATAAATTTTGGACGATGTTATATTTCGTAATTATTATCTATATAAGTATGTGTTTTTATATAACTGTTCAAAAATAGTTAATAACATGAGTAAGTATATTATAAGATAATGTATATTATTAATAAATTTAAAATGTAGTATTATGAGTTATGAAAAAAGAAAAAATGAAAAAAAATGAAGGAGATAAGAGCTTGGAGGGGAACAAGGATAATGATAAATTTAGCGTAATAGTCCAAGAAATGTTTAAATTCCCAATTTTTGGCAGAGGTATGCAGAGTTTGCTAAATGAAATTGAAAGAAGTCGGGAGAGGACAGGAGTAATGTGGATTGCGACAGTTAACCCGGAGTTTGTAATGGAAGCAAATAAAAGCCTAAAGTTTCGCCATATATTAAACATGACCTGGTTGAATGTTCCAGACGGAGTAGGAATAGTTTGGGCAGTGAGGTGGAAAGGCAATAAAAGAGGCAGTATTATTGAGAGATTTTGGAGACCAGTAAAGGAGGGGTTGGCGATTTTGAGAGGGGAAAACCGGGAGGTACTAATTTCCGGAGTGGAGTTGATGGATCAGTTGTGTCAGGTGGCAGCGAATTTGGGAAAATCTGTTTATTTCTTGGGCGGTTGGGGAGATAGAGCCAAAAAAACTGCTAATTTTTTTATAAATAAGTATCCGAAGTTGAAGGTGGCGGGGGCTAAAGATGAAAATTTTGATTTTAGGACAAAGATAGACTATTTATTTGTGGCTTACGGAATGAAAAAGCAGGAAGAATGGATTAAAGCCAATTTAAAGAGATTAAATGCGGGGTTGGTAATGGGGGTAGGAAGAAGTTTTGACTATTATAGCGGAGAATTAGATCGGGCACCGGAAAGTTGGCGTAAGCGGGGGCTGGAGTGGTTATACTCGCTTATTAAGCAGCCAAGCAGATGGAGGCGGCAATTGAGGTTACCGGGGTTTATTTGGTTGGTAGCGAAAAGTCGCCCAAAAACTGAATTTCCGGAACTAGGTCAAGATTGAGCTTGGAAAGGGCCTCAGATTGGACGTGGCGAATTACAGAAAGGTAGTCAGTGGCGGTGGCGTGGTTGAGATTAACAATGAAATTGGCGTGTTTTTCCGATATTTGAGCATCACCAATACGGAAACCTTTTAACTTTAGCTCCTGATCAATGATTCTACCGGCAGAGTCGCCGGGGGGATTTTTAAAAACTGAACCGGCAGAATTAATGGATTGTTTGGGTGATTTTTCATCAATTATCTTTTTGACCAGGTTTTGGGATTGAGTAATATCTCCAAGGGAGAGAATAAGAGTGGCTGACAAGATCACTAAATTAGGTTTTGATTGAAATTCAGATTGATCATACCCCCAAGAAAGATCTTTAGACGACAGATTTTGAATTTTGAGAGTGGAGAGGTCAAACACTTCAACGGAAACCAGAAACTTGTCAAAGTTATTTTTATTGACTCCGTGAATATTGCAATAGATAGCACCGCCAAGAGTGCCGGGAATGTAGGCAAATTCTTCGAGACCACTTAACCCCTTTTCAATACTTTGACTGATAAGGAGGGGAAGAGAAGTGCCGGAGGAGGCAAGGAGACGATTGGGAGAAAGGAAGGAAATGTCGAAAACGGAGTTTTTAATTACCAGTCCGCGGATACCGGAGTCGGAAATAAGGATGTTTGACCCGTTTCCAAGAATGGTTTTAGGTTCAATGGGACTTTGTAGTGCTTCTAAAAGATCGTTTGGGGTGGTGGGTTGGCAAAAGTATTGGGCTGGACCACCAATCTTAAGGGTAGTATGGGGGGCCAAGGAAACATTTTTCAGGAATTCCACGATTTATTATAGTACAAATCCCTCTAAATCTCCCTTTGACAAGGGAGACTTTAATAAATTTATCTTATAAATTTATATATATTAATGGATTGTGGATAAGTGTGGAAAAAAGGAGAAGGCCTATAGTGTATATGGGGTGGAAAGGGTTATAATTAATTTATGAAGTGGTGGAAGGTAGTCGTGATAACTGTAGTAGCGGGATTGATTATCTGGTGGGTGAATGGGAAAAAGCAGATAGAAATAATAAATCAAATAACGCCGGTATTTGAAGATAAAAGCGATATAAGAGAAATAAAAATAGCTTTAACGGCAGATATTCATAATGATTGGGGGGAATTTTCTAAAGTGGTAAAAATGACTAAGGAAAGTGGAGATGAATTGGTGGTAGTGGTGGGGGATATGACAGTGTATGGAAAGGGTGAGGAGTTGGAAAAGGCAAAATCGGAACTAATAAATAGCGGTATAAAATATGCGGTAGTACCGGGAAATCATGATGCCTATCGAAGTTTGGCGGGAAAAAATATTTACGACGGGTTTTTTGATAAAAGATATCAGGTGGTAAGAATTGACGATTTGAAATTGATACTAATTGACAATAGTAATTATCGGGGTTTGGGTACAGATCAGTGGAGTTGGATTGAAAAGGAAGTAATTGAGTGTAAAAGGTTGTTATGTCTGGCGGTGATGCATATGCCCCTTAACAATAGTTTTTCAACGCACCTGATGGGTGAGAACAATGCTAAAGTGACGGCTGAGGCAGGAAGGTTGCTAAAACTTTTGGTGGACAGCGGAGTGAAGCAAATTGAAGCCGGGCATCTTCATTATGCGACGTCTTACGAACTGGAAGGAATACGGACAGATATAGTGGGGGCGATTTCTAGGGAGCGAAATACCCAAAGTCCGCGCTATACTGAACTGGTGATTAGAGGTAATGAAATTGAAAGGAAAGTAGTGGAGGTAGAGGAGTGATATTGGGAATTGATCCGGGATTAGAGAACACCGGGTGGGCGGTGGTGGATAAAGAAAAATTGATGGGATACGGAGTGATAAAAATTAAAAGCAAAGACAGGCTAAAAGATATCTATAACGGTGTCGAAAAAATAATAAAGAAATACAAAATAAGAGAAATGGCAGTAGAAAGTATGTTTTTTGCTAAAAATGCCAAATCGGCATTGAAA
>CAZSLG010000013.1:0-14998 GCA_964607745.1 uncultured Gammaproteobacteria bacterium
AAGGAAATTCATTGGGGTAGATTATTAATCAGTTCAAGATGTCGTGTACAAAAGAGATTCGAAAATTGGGTTTATTTTTTGCCTGGCAGAGTAGATATTTTGATGAAATTGTCGGAGATGAAAAACGATATTGGCAGATAATAAATTATATAAAAAATAATCCCAAGGATTGGGGTGAAGATAAACTATTTAGAAACGAGTAGAGACGCGCCAGTGGCACGTCTCTACAATTTTTTCGAAAATATTAGCACCCACCAGCAACAGGTTTGGCGCCGGAAGGATCGGGAAGAGTGGTGTTACACTCTTTGGGGGCGGATTTGAAACCGACACAAAGGGCTTCTTTTAGAACATTGGGCATGCGATAGCGGTCCTGGGTAGCTACTTTTTTACCGATTTTGAGGGTACCTTTACCATCCTGAGTGTAAGCAGCCTCCGGCGGGAATATTTCACCGTTGACCAGTAGAGTTGGTGAACCCTGAACTTTAAACTGTTCAGTTAAGGCGATTTCTTTTTCAATGAGGTTAATACCTTCTTTATTGAAACAGTCAGTAATGGCTTGGGTGTCTAGACCGGCTTTTTTAGCTTCCTGTTCCCAACAGGAATCGGCATTTTGGGCAGTACAGTTTTTATTGACATTATCGATAAAATTCCACCACAGTTTTTTGTCGGAGTTTAAATTCCAAGCACAGATTTCTCGGACGTCCTGAGTTGCTTCCTGGCGACCGTGAAGGGAGGCATACATGGTTCCTGACGGGGATTTAATATATTCTTTGCCGCTATTGCATTTTTCCAGATTAGCCGAAATGGATTTTTTACAATCGGAAACAGTGGCAAAATATTTATTTTGAACATAAAGATCGCATTGGGCAATATCGCCGGAGCGGCTCTTACAATAAGTGTCGAGGTTATCAATTTTGTCAAAGATGTAGTGTGGAGTGATGTTGGCTTTGTCTTTGAATAAATCGTAAACCGGTCGAAGAATATCTTCAATTTGGTTACCGTAGGGACAAAAACTCATGACGAAGAATTGGAGTTCAGATTTAGCAGTTTTAACCGGAGCAAAGACATTTTTACTGTCAGTGGGGCCGGCAACGGTAGTGCCACCCTTAAGTTTTACCCAGGCAATGCCTGAATAAAAAGCCAGAATTACCATAAGGACGGCGGTAAATATTACTGCCGGAGTGGGAATTTTAACATAAGCTAAACTGACAGGTTCTTTTTTTATCATAAAGAAAGTAAATTTTTAATTATTTTTCAGATAATGAAATTGCCCCGACCGGGCAGGAAGTAATGGCAGTTTTAACGGTATCGGTAATAATATCCGGCTGTTTTTTAACCTTGGCTTTGTAAGTAATTGGGTCCATCTCAAAAGTTTCCGGGTCAATTAAGGGACAGGTGTTACAGCCGATACACTTATTCTGATCGATGACAACGGTTTGAGACATGGGAAGATTATAACAGAAAACTTTGACGGTATTGAGAAACAAAAGAACCGGAATCAATAATGGCTTTTAGTATTAAGTTAACTCTAGTTTCGGCTTCGTCCCGGGTCAGTTTTTTGATATTGTTTGGAAAATAATGAAAGATTTCATTTCGTCCTTGTTTCCAAGCTGTCCAGAGTTTTTCGGCTAATTCTTCGCCGTCCTGATGAAGGTCGGACAGTTTTTTGTAAATGGAAAAACGACGGTAACGAAGAGAGGGGTTCAGAGTTTTACCTACCCGAAAACGATCGGATTCGTAATTATATTGATCAATAATGTCTAGGCTTAAAAAGAAATCTTTGAGGTAACCCTCATAAGCTTTGGCGGCCGGAGCAACGACGAAAGAATAATCATTGATATGATTGTCTTTTAAATAAAGAAAGATATTTTCAACGTCGGAAATCAAAAGATTCTGCTCGCGGTTTAAATATTTTTTAGCTTTCGAAAAAAGAGAAGGAGGGGTGGGGTTCATGAAGAAGAGATCAAAAGGTAGGTGAAAACTAAAGAGATTAGGGTAAAGAGTGTTAAGTAAGGTTTAAGAGAGCCAAGGGGTAGTTGTTTGTTTTCCCGAGCGAAAAGCCAATCCTGAAGATGTTGGGGGTTTTGAAAAAAATCGTTAAATTCATCTACCAACAAATGGATATTAATTGCTAAAAGAAAAGCTTTGGCAAAAATAAACTCTGATGAGGTAAAAACAAAAAAGGAAATCAGAACGATTACTACCTGAAAGAAATAGTGGTGAAAAATAAGATTAGTGTGTTGAAGATGGGTGGATTCAAGCAGTTTCAGAAGAGAGCGGAAATCGCCTTTCTTCCAAGCAATGAGAGCCAATCGGCTTTCATCGAGATTTGGCCGAAGGTAAAACCAAAAAATAAGATGGTCAATGTCTAGAATTAGGGAGCCGATCAAGAGTCCCAGAAATAAAAAAATGAAATTGTAATAGACGACGTGGGAAAAAAGCCAGATAAGGCTGGCCAAAGAAAAAACAATCAGAAGTGGTAAAAAATGGAGTTGTAGTTCCCGTTTCATTAAATAATATTAGCAAAATTGGGACTTATTCGTAGCGGAGGGCTTCGATGGGAGAGAGACGGCTGGCGCGACGGGCCGGGGCGACACCAAAAATAATGCCGACCAGGGCTGAAACACCAAAGGCGATTAAAATTGAAGAAATTGTGACTCGAGCAGGAAAAAAGTTATTAATGGCCAATGCTCCGAGGCTTCCCAGGAGGACTCCAATAAACCCGCCAATACTTGATAGAATTATGGCTTCAATTAAAAATTGAATTAAAATGGCGTTGGGATAAGCACCAATGGCCTTTCGAAGCCCGATTTCCCGAGTTCTCTCAGAGACAGTAACTAGCATGATATTCATGATGCCAATACCGCCAACAACAAGGGAAATGGCCGCAATTCCGGCTAAAGCTACCGTGAGAGTGCCGATAATAGTATTAATACTACTTAATAGTTGACTACTATCGAAAACAGTGAAAGCATCTTTATTAAATTTTTTCAACATGGCATTTTTGGCTTCAATTTTTACTTGAGGGACCAAATCTTTACTGGGAGTTTTAATTAAAATCTGATTGATGTTTTGAGTGCCATTAAAATCAAAAACATTTCCCAGAGGAGTAAAGGCATATTGGTCAACATCAGGACCTCCAAAACTGCCACCTTTTTTGTCTAAAATACCAATTATTTTCATATTTTTGCTTTTGACAACTATTTTTTTATTAAGGGCTGAGCCACTGGGAAACAAGTCGTTGGCCAAACTGTATCCCAGGACAATAACATCGCTTTTTTTATCCTCTTCTTCTTTGGTAAAGGATCGACCATTTCCAGTGGATGGTTGATAATTGGCACTGGACGCATATTGATAAGTTGAGCCAACAATAGTGACATTTGTCTTGGTGGTTTTGGACGACTTAATGTTGACGATGCCGATGGACATGGGGACGATGGTGGAACCACGTAGAGCTCGTTTGAGATCAGCGACATCGCTTTGACTGAAAGTGGTGGAGATAAATCGACTTGAGGGTCCGGAACTGCTATTAAAACCGCCCTTATCATCAAAAATTTTACCTGGAGCAATGAAAATAGTATTGCTTCCTAAACTCTCAAATTGGTCACTAATATAACCCTTTAGACCGTTACCGATAGAAGTAAGTAAAATGACGGAGGTGACACCGATGATAATACCTAAAGACGTGAGAATAGTTCTACCTTTATTTTTCAAAATGGAGCGAACACTGGATTTGATAAGGTCGTCAAGGGAGGGTTTAAACATGAAAATCCTAAAATCTAAAATCAAAAGCCAAAATTAAAATTGCATCTAATTGATTTATCATAATATTTTTAAATTTAGAATTTAGACTTTAGATTTTTCATTTCTATCTTACCGTCCTTAATAATAATAATTCGATCGGCCTCTTTAGCCAGATCCATATCATGAGTTACCAGAACAATATTTCTCCCCTCTTTTCGATTTAGTTGGTGAAAAAGTTCCATGACATCTTTGCCGGATTTGGAATCAAGATTGCCCGTAGGCTCATCAGCTAAAATAATTTTGGGGTCATTGACCAGGGCTCGGGCGATGGCGACACGTTGTTGTTGTCCGCCCGATAGTTGAGCGGGAGTGTTTTTAAGTTTATCGATAAGTCCAACTTTGGCCAACATTTCCAGAGCCAAAGACTCTCTTTTATTTTTTGGAACGTCGGAATACAGGAGAGGTAACATGACATTTTCGAGTGATGAAGTTTTGGCTAAGAGATTAAACTGTTGGAAAACGAATCCCAGAGTGACATTTCTGATTTTGGCCAACTGTTCTTCTTTTAGTTTAGAAATATCCCTACCTTCGAGTAGAACTTGGCCTGAGGTGGGATTATCGAGAAGTCCAACTATATGCATTAGAGTTGATTTGCCGGAACCACTGGGACCAGTAATCGAGACAAACTCACCTTTTTTTATTTTTAAGGAAACTCCATCGAGAGCGTTGAAGGTGGTATTTCCTGAGGTGTAAGTTTTAAAGATATCTCTCAATTCGAGGACAACCTCTGAATTATTTTTGGATAACGACGACTTGATCATTGATGGTGAGCCCTTCTGTAACTTGGGTGGTGGTGTCATTTCCAATACCAATTTTAATGTCATTTCTTTTTAGCTCAGACCCAGACTTTAAATAAACAAAAATTTTGCCATTGTCATCATTAATAGCATCAGTGGGGATGGTTAGAGTGTTTTGAGCTTCGGCTAAGACTATGTTGACATCACCATCCATACCAATTCGATAGTTTAAATCATTGTTTAATAGTGGCAGCTCGAATCGAATTTCGTAAACCGTTGATGATTGACCGACAACCGGAGTAAAGGCGACGTAGGTAACTTTTGATTCAATATTTAGGTCGGGATAACTATCGAGTTTAATTGAAACTGGTTCTTCTGATTTTATTTTGGTGACTGCCTCTTGATCGATTTCGGATTTAAAATAAAGAGAATTGGGGTCGATGATAGTGAAAGTGGCAGTGGCCGGGGTAATGTTGACACCGGCCAGAGGTTGATCAATAGCGACGATGACACCACTAAGGGGACTATATATAGTAGCTTCCTTGATACTCATGTCGGCAATTTCATAATCAATGACGGACCGGTTAAGGGAATATTGGGTGCGATCGAGAATCCGCTGAATAGTATCGGTGACTAAGTATTTTTCCCGGGTGCTTTTGTAAGTGTCCTGAGTGTCCTGAAACTCACTAAACTCCGTCCGATAATCGTTATATTGAGTTAAGAGATTTTTTTTGAGTTCATTTTTATCAAGAGAGGCTAAAGCTTGCCATTTTTTGACTCGGTCCCCGACTTTGACTCCAACCCAGACTAATTTACCGGAATTTTGAAAACGAACATTGGCGACACTACTACTATCAATTGAGCCGGCTAGGGTCAAAGTATCTTGAATAGTTTGAATTTGTGGTGTAAAAAGCGTATCTTTTTTGGGATTGTATTTGGGGATAGATTGAGTGGAAGCGGTGATTTGGTGACGTAGAAGATAAGCAGCACCGATAAGGATTGCCAAAACCAAAAAATACCTAAATCGAAAAATTTTTTTCATCGAGAAATTATACACTATCTTCCTTCAAAATTTTCAGTTTCCACATGAAAAGACGCGCTTTGGAGCGGACAGTATTTTTGGTTTGGTCTTTAACGAAATAGAGGGCTTTTTCCAGTAAATCAATGGAGGTATTTTTAGCTAGCCGAATATAGAGGGATTTGTGATCCCAATCCTCCAGTTCGTCGGCCAACCGGAGACCAAAAACCTGGTAATCTTTGGTGAGGTATTTGCGGCGTTTTTTTAGAGTTTCAGCAAAGAGTTTGAGATTTTCACCAATAGAGGTGGGAGGATTTCTTATCATTTAGTACCGTTGTCCTTTGGGCCTGGGGACAAAGGAGTGAAGTTTTTGGATTTCTGATTTATCGTTTTTGTGAAGATAGAGAATTTTATCGATATAGTTTCCCAGATCTTTGTAATAGTGAACATTTTTGAGAACAATATCGTCATTGGTCATAAAGGTCGAATCGGTGGTATTGAGAGTGGCTGAGGAGGTTTTAGAGTGGATAATAACCGTACCGATGTTTTTTAACCGCCAAAGGAGTGAAGTGGAAAAGGTTTTGACTTTGGAGGTATCGTCCCAGCTTAAGGAACGGTGATTGACGACAAAGGCATTGCTGGGTTCAAATCGGACAATGCGCCGGTCGGTGATATAGGCAATTCGTTTGGAGTGGAGGGAGTGATAAAGAAGACCTCCAAGAATCAGGGCGGTGATTGATAAAAGAATGCCAATAGTAACAAAAATAGGACTGATTTTATTTAAGGAACAGAAGCCTACCAGAACCAACAGGGAGGCGGTAATAAGCTTGACATATTCCAGAGTAAAAACGGAGGAGTGGGGGGTGATGACGGAGAGGATTTTTTCGCCCTCCTGGAGACCTGGAAAAGTTGTGTCTTGGGTATTTTCCATATCTTTTAGTGTATCATAAGCTAATGAAGATCAGGTATGCGGTGTGGGTGGAAGTGCCTCAAAAAATCGGCCTAATTTCAAAGGTAAAAACACCCCATTTAAGTATTTTGTGGCCGTTTTTTTTAAATACCGGAGTTACTGAAAAAAATATATTAGAAAAAGTTAGAAATATTTTGTTTGAAAGTTTTGAGGCAAGATTGTCAAAGCTTTCAGTTTGGGAGCAAAAAGATAAAAAGATCTTGGTGGTGGAAGTGGAACCAAAAGAAAAGTTCCAAAAAATATTCGGTGAGGTGCTTTTAGCTCTAAGAAGTGATATTGTGTTTGACAAGTCGGTGTTTTCGGAAGGTCTTCTTCCTAATTTTTTGCCGCACATTACCATCGATTATGATTTTAATGGTGATGTATCAAAACTAGACAAACAGGAGTTAATAAAATGTTTTTTTGCCGTTGATAAGATGGGTTTGTATCGGGAAGAGGAAAGAGGCAGGTGGATAAAATGTGAGTGATAAACTAAGATAGATGAAAATAAATTGGAAAAAGGCGATGGTGGGGGTGGCGTTGACCGCAGGCTTGGGCGCCGGGTTGATGTGGAATCGGGTGACGGAAGTAGTTGATGGAGATACGTTTAAACTTGCCAATGGCCAAAAAGTTAGAATGGTGGGGATTGACGCGCCGGAGATGGATAAATGCGGCGGAATGGAGGCCAAAAAAGAGCTGGAAAAAAATATTTTATATAAAAAAGTTGAATTGACAGATTTAAAAGTGGATCAGTACGGGAGAATTTTGGCACTGGTGTATTCACAAAAGAAGTTGGTTAATCAGGCAATGCTAAAAAGTGGTTGGGCCAGGTGGGATGGAACCAGAAATTTATTGGGCGAGACCCTGGGAAATGCCGATAAGGAAGCCAGAGACAATAAGGCTGGGGTATTCGGAATGTGCCGGCAACCGGAAAAGAAAGAGTGTCTTGTTAAGGGAAATATTGAAAAGAGGAGTCAAGGTGGTGAAGGAGGCAGGAAATGGTATTTTTTTGAAGGCTGCAGCGAATATGAGGCCGTGATTGTGGAAAAGGAATTAGGTGAAGAATGGTTTTGTACTGAAGCCGAAGCAGTTAAAGCCGGCTACGTTAAAGCGACGAATTGTTTTGGAAAGAAGGCGGGTGAGTAAATTACTGTTGAGGTGGACCGTAGGAGACTCGAACTCCTCTCGCCGCAATGCGAATGCGGTACTCTACCAGATAAGCTAACGGCCCAAATTTTTTGGATTCCCGATTAGATCGGGAATAACAGTACCTGTTATTTTATCAATAGTATCGGTAATAATCACTTTCTCTTCTTTGGTGAAAGGTTGCAAAACATAATCTTCGACCGGCGTAGAATCGATGGGGTGATTAATGCCGATGCGGATACGCCAAAAGGCTTGGGTGCCGAGGTTTTCAATGGTGGAAATTACGCCGTTGTGACCAGCCGGACCGCGGTCAAATTGCAGCTTCCACTCCCCTACTCCCAAATCGAGATCGTCGTGAATCAGGTAAATATCGGCGGGGGGAATTTTAAAATAAGAGGCGACTTTGGCCACAGAGATTCCGGAAATATTCATGTATTCAGTACTAATGGCAAAAATATTATTGTCTTTGGCGATTTGAGAAAGTAATTTGGGTGAATTCGTAATTCGTAATTCGTAATTCGTAATTAGTTTCTGAATCACCATTTGTCCCACGTTGTGTCGAGAGTTTTGATATTTAGTATCGGGGTTGCCTAGACCAAAAAAAAGTTTCATGGTTTATTTTAACGGAAAGAATTGGGAAAGAGAAAAAAAATAAGGATCGGCATGAAGATAAATAAGGGTGTCGCAAACTGATTCAAGGGTAGCCTTTTCAGATTCGGGAATGACGGGAATAGCCAGAACGATTTTGGTGGTCGGATAGTTTTTACGGATAATGTCTGTAAACTCATTATATTCGATTGAATTAGTAGAGCCATTGTCAACAATGACAAGGGTGGAGGGAGAAGTTAAATTAAGGTTGGAAAAATCAACTAAATTGGGAGAGACCAAAAGAGCAAAAGTTTTGGCGTCGGGATTTATATAGGTGAAAACAGGAGCAGTAATCCCCTCCTCTTTGATTTTATTAGCTAATAAATCGGCAGCTTCAGAGTAACTTTTGAAAATCATTTTCGGAAATAATTTTAACATTGTATTTGATAGCTGCTTGATATTTATCGGATTTAGAAGGAGAGTTAGCGATTAGATAATCGGTGTTACTAGAAACTGCTGAGACAAAGATGCCACCTTTAGATTCGATTAAATCAATTAGTTCTTGGCGGGAAAGAGAGAGGGTGCCGGTGATAGAAAAAGATAAGCCGGATAATGATTTATGATTTATGATTGATGATTTATGAATGGAAACTTGATTAAGAATTGACGTAATCCAACCACGGCGAAGAGCAATGCCGTCAATAATTTTTTGAGCTAGGGTTTTTTGAAAACCTTTAATAATTAATAGATCATCGATGGTCAGATTTAAAATTTTGTCGGGGGTATCAAAACCGGCAGTAATTAAGAGTTGAATCCGGGCGGCGCTAAAGTTAGGGATGATAGCGGCGTCAAAAACTTGTTTAAGGGACAGAGTTTTTTTGGCTTGAATTTGGGCAATGATATTTTTTCCTGATTTTTCACCTAAATTATCAAGATCCTCGATGTCGTTGACTGTCAGTTTAAAAAAGTCACCTGGGGTTTTGACCCGACCGGCAGAGTAAAGTTTACTAATTGTTTTGTCAGAAAGACCCAAAATATTTAGGGTTTGACAGAAAAGATTTAAGGAACCGATAATTTGAGACAGACAAGATTTGGAGTTCCTGCAGCGAAGATATTTATCTTCAACGACTAAAAGGCTTTTACAATCGGGGCAGTGGGTAGGAATGGTGGCATGGCCCGGATTAACTTTTGTCACCACCTTTTCGATATGGGGAATAACATCACCGCGGCGGGAAATCTGGATAATGTCACCAATATTTAAATCCATTTTTTTGACAAGGTCGTAGTTTCCGAGAGAGGCAAAACTAATAATAGCTCCGCTTAACTCGATGGGGTCAATTTCAGCAACAGGAGTGATGGCTCCCATTGGGCCAACCTGCCAAACAATATTTTTAATAGTCGAGGTGTTGGTAGAGGCGGGAAATTTGTAAGCCACCTGAAATTTGGGTCGATTGTTAAGAGAGCCTAATTTTCGGGCAACAGCAAAATTATTGATTTTAATTACCAGACCGTCGATGTCAAAAGGATAAGAGGAGCGCCTAACCAGAAGATTCTGAAAGATTGTTTCAATGTCATTGAAATTGGTGCAAAGGTGTGACTCGACTGTCAAAAAACCAAGGGAAGTTAATAAGGAAACTTTTTCGAATTCGAATTTCGGTTCGGGGATAAGATCAACGGCCATGAGGGTACAATATTCTGCAAATTTAGAGTCAAGACGTTGAGATAGGCCAGAGGCGGCGTTTCTAGGGTTGCTGTATTTTTCATCGGCGACCTTGTTTAATTTTTCAAAATCATTTTGGGTTACTACAATTTCACAGCGGATGGAGCCGGAAAAATTTGGAGGATTGGCCACAAAATTTTTCATCCTGACCACATTTTGGGTAATTAAATCACCCACTTCCCCGTCGCCACGGGTAATGGCGTCCAAGAGTTTCCCGTCTCTATATTCGATTTCCACCGACAAACCGTCGCATTTAGGTTGGACCACAAATCCCCCTCTTATCCCCCTTTGAAGAAAGGGGGAAGATTTAAATTTTAGTTCGAAGTAATGAACGAGGTCTTTAAAATTGTTGACTTTATTTTGGGAGGACATGGGGTGGGAATGATTTTTTTTCTCCCAGCCGGTGTCAAAGTTAGGGGTGCCGACTTTAGAAAAAAGCCGATGATAAGGTAGTTTATTTTTTAAAATTTCTTCGAGAGTGTCGTAGGTGTGATCGTCCATGATCGGCCGACTGGTAGTATAGTAAGCCTTTTTGGCTTCAATTAATAGTTCACCCAGAGATTCAGGAGAAATATTTTGGAGCTTGGGGTCGGAAAGTGTGATCACTAAGATATATTTTACATGGAAAAAGTTTGGAGTAGAATTCTGGTATGAAGAAAGTGACGAGTAAATATTTTACAAAAAAAGATGGTGAAGAATTGGGGAAAAAATTAAGAGAGGATTTGTTAGTGGCAATAAATGCCAAAATATCAGGTGAGTTTACTAAGATAAAATATGAGCTAAAAGACGAACAGTCGAAATTTCTAAGTGAAATGCATAACATTGTTGATGGGTTGGTGACTGAGGTAAAAGATAATCAGGAGTTTAGGGAAATTACCACCTATCATATTGATGAAGATAGGGAAAGAATCGGAAAATTGGAAAAGAAAGTATTTGGGGTGGTTAGCGCGATATAATCTTGATTTTACGTATTATGGGGTGTAATATATGTGTATATTATGGCAAGAACAGTAGGTAGGTCACCGGAAGAAGTTTTAGGTTTACAGCCAGGAGCTGATATTGCTTTGGTGAGAAAACAGTTTCGAGATTTGGCCAGACAATTTCATCCAGATGTCAACAAGGGACCAGGGATCGAAGAGAGATTTAAGGAGATATCAGCGGCATATTCGGCTTTAACTGGTGGTGGAGAAGAAGACGATCAGTGGTTCCTAATTCAAGGTGGGACGCGAGTGACTACCAAGAGAGGGGATGGAAGTACTGAGATTGTATTTAAGGACGCTAAGATGACTCCAATAACACCTAAGGCTAGGAGGTTGGGGAAGGGGTGATTTCTCAAATACTGGTGAGGGTATAGTAGGCGCCTTTGGTGGAACCCTTTTTGATGCAGACTTTATCGTCGATAAGTTTTTTGAGATCGCGCCAGATAGTGTCGTCGCTAACCATGGGAAGTAAAGATTTAGCATCGGGCATGCGTAATCCCCCAAATTGTTGCATATATTCGACTAGTTTTATTTGGCGTTCGGTCAGGTGAACTTGTTTACCGCCTAGTTTTTGTTTGAATTTTAGATCACGGGAAAGAGTTTGGACTTTGTCTCTGACCCGGGAGAGTTCGGCTCCGAGGGCCTCAGTAAAATATTCAACCCAAGCAGAAAGATCCCGACGGAAAAGATCGGAATTTAATTCGTGGGTAGCTTGAATGGTGTTGTAATAGTTTTCGGCGTTGCGATCAAAATGCTCTTCAAGGGAAAAGAGGCGGCGGATATCGTAACCCTCAACATAGAGCGGGAGAATGGCAAAAGCCCGGGAACAGCGGCCATTACCTTCAATAAAAGGATGAATAGCGACTAAAATATAATGAGCAATGGCACTGCGGATGGCCGGATGAATTTCGCGGGATTCGACACTATTAATCCAGTCGATAAAATCGGAGACAAGATAGGGTACTTCGATAGCCGGCGGCGGACGGTGGGCAATTTCGCCGGTGCGGGTATTTTTTAAGACTACCTGTTGACGGCGGTATTTACCGGTTTCGGTTGGGGGAATAATTTTGTCGGTGGTAATGGCGTGAATTTTTTTGATAATGGTTTCACTGTAAAAAAAGACCCGGTCCTTTTTGTCTAAATTGGGGTTAAATTTTTCTTCAGGTAGGGGCATGCCGGCATCATAGAGAGCCCAAAGCTCCTCTAAGTAACTCATACAGTTCCGGTAATTAATAACTTCCTGAATATCACGTTCCCCGGCAGTGATGTCCCGACCTTCAACTAATTTGGCGACTTCCTGATAAGTTAAGTCATTGCCTTCAATGCGGGTGCCAAAGTGGACGGTGCGGACAATGGCTTCTTGTTGAAATTGACGCTCATAGGCAGGAATTAGAGGGGCTTCATCAATGATGGCCCGGGCAGCTTCGATAGTGCCAATATTTTTTAGAATACGATTATTGATGGTAAGAACAGGCGAAAACATCTTGAGGTATTATAACAAATTTTTGGAAGTAAATGAGGGAAAAATGCGGAGAAAGGAAAACCCCCTGATGTTTAATCAGGGAGAGGGATTTGAAGACAAAAGAAAATAATCCAGGGCTAATTTGGGGTCGACATGGTGATTGATTAGATCAATTGATTTGATTAAAAGATTTAAATTTTTTGCAATTTTGGGGTCGGCGGAATCCAGGAGGAGTTGCTGGTGGGTAAGCAATTGCTCGTGTAAAAGAGAATTGATGGCTGATTTATCGGTAGCGATGTTGTCGGAAAAGTCCAAGATCTCCTTAATATTTTTTGGCAAAGTCCAACTTGGGCCGGAAACAGAGTTGTCCAAATTGGAAGTAAAGATTAGGTGACAGCGGGAAATAATGGTGGGTAAAACCAATTTGGGATTGGTGGTGGTTAAGATAAAAAAGCGCAAAACGCCGGGTTCCTCAAGGTTTTTTAGGAGGGCGTTTTGGGCGGCAGTTTCCAGATTTTCGATTGATCGGATCAGAACTACCCGAGAGGAGTGATTGTAGGGTTTAAGACAGAGAAAAGCACCAATGGTCCGGACAGCAGCGATACTCCAGCCACTGTTCTGATCAATAACTAGAAGATCAGGGTTGGAATCGAGTTGATGATCAATACGATCGAGAAGAGTTTTGACACAATCAAGGGAGAGTTTGGGGTTTTTTCCAATTACAAGTGTTGAAGGAAAATCAAGCATAGGTTACTATGATTATAGTATGAATCAACTGCCCCAGGCTGGTCAGGTCTATAAACATCTTTCGGATGTTTTAGTTTCTAAGGGATTAATAACTTCGGAAAAGGCTCAAGAAATAGTATTGAGGCAGGTGGGAAGTGGCGAGAGCGAGGAAGAAATAATTTTGGAAATGAGACTAGTATCCGATGTTGATTTTGTAAAGTCCAAAGCAGAATTTTTACGGGTACCTTTCATAGATTTAACTACTATTGGTTTTGCCCCGGAGGCATTGGCACTGGTACCGCAGAGTGTAGCCGAAAAATACACGGTTGTCCCTTATAAAATGGATCCTAAAGATAAGTCGTTGTGGGTGGCGATGAGCAATCCACTGGATTTGGAAACGGTGGAATTCTTGGAAAAAAAGACAGGTCTAAAAATTAAAACGGTGATGGCTGAGGCCAAGCAAATTAATTCCTTTATTCGGGAAAAATACGAAAGGGAGAAAGGAATAACCACGGAGGTTACCAAAGCTTTAGATGAACGTAAAGTTGACGATATAAAGGTAGAGAACGAGAAGAGACGTCAGGTATCAGCCGAGGCGCCAATTGCCAAGATAGTCACTACGATGTTGGAGTATGCTTTCAAATCACGGGCATCCGATATTCACATTGAACCAATGGAGGACAACGTGCGAATAAGATATCGAATTGATGGTATTTTGCAAGAAAAATATGTATTACCCCGAAATGTGTCGGAGGCAGTGGTATCGCGGGTAAAAATATTGTCAAATTTAAAAATTGATGAGAAGAGAGTACCTCAGGATGGACGTTTCAATTTTTCGGTGGATGGTAACGAAGTAGACTTACGGATTTCAACCCTGCCGGTGTCCTATGGCGAAAAAGTAGTCATGCGGTTGTTGCGAAAAGCGCAAAAAGTACCATCATTGCCGGATTTGGGTTTACGGGGATTGGCTTTGAAAAATTTAGTAGAAGCAATTGAAAGACCCCACGGAATTATTATTGTTTGTGGGCCAACCGGATCAGGAAAAACGACTACCTTATATTCAGTATTGGACAAAGTGGCGACACCCAAGGTGAATGTGGTGACAATTGAGGACCCGGTGGAATATCAGATGAAGGGAGTAAATCAAGTCCAGGTTAATGTCCAGGCCGGTCTGACTTTTGCATCAGCCTTACGATCCTTTTTGCGGCAGGATCCAAATATAATTATGGTGGGAGAAATTCGGGATACGGAGACGGCTGAACTGGCAATTAATGCCTCGTTAACCGGCCATTTAGTCTTTTCCACCTTACACACCAATGATGCAAGCGGCGCCCCCCCGCGGATGCTGGATATGGGAGTGGAACCGTTTTTACTGACTTCGGCCCTAACTTGTGTGGTGGCACAAAGGGTACTGCGAAGAATTTGTCCTGAATGTGTGGCTCAAACAGAAATGACGGCAGAAATAGAAAAAGAATTAAGGGATACTTTGGGACCGATTTATGAAATGGTGACTGATAAATGGAAAAAAGAAGGAAAGGCCATGACTCTACCAAAACCTGTCGGCTGTGAAAAGTGTAATAACACCGGGTATTTGGGACGAATTGCTATTTATGAGGTGATGCCGATAACGGAACGGATTGCCAAACTAGTGGTCGAAAAAGCTTCGGCGGCGACAATTCAGCGACAGGCGATGGAAGAAGGGATGTTGACCATGAAGCAGGATGGTTACGTTAAAGTTTTAGAGGGAGTAACTACTGTGGAGGAAGTATTGCGGGTGGCGCAATACTAAATAAAAATATGCATTCAAAAATTGAAGAATTGTTGAAATTGGCAGTAGCTAATAAGGCGTCGGATATACATTTGACTTC
>CAZSLG010000014.1:0-5351 GCA_964607745.1 uncultured Gammaproteobacteria bacterium
CGATATCCCCCCCTTGGTTACCGTCGATCTAAACTCACCCAAAGCCGTACCGATAGCAATCACTGTCTGGCCTACTTTTAATTTGTCCGAATCACCCAATTTCACCGGAGTTAAACCGGTTTTGTTCACCTTAAGTATGGCCAAATCGCTAATCGGATCCCGATAAATATTAGTTACTTCCGCCACTTCATCCTTCCCGATAATTACCCGATATTTTGCACTAGTATCTGCCACTACATGCTTATTGGTAACTATCAGTCCATCTTCACTGATGATAAATCCAGTCCCTATATCCTGTTCGATTTTTTGCTCTCTCTGTTGGCTGGGAGCCCCAAAAAACCCGCCAAAAAAATCCATCCCCCAAAATGGATCCAAACTAACTATATTAGTTTTACTAATAGATACCGTCACCACACTGACTGTCGCTTTTTCCACCACTGTCGTTACCACCGATTCTTCATCGATTATTTCCCTTTTCCCACCAACAACTGACTCAACCTTATCTATCTTTCCGGTTATTTTATCAATTAGTTTTATCCCTATTATCCGGTCTATTATCGCCCCACCCAGTACCGCCAACGTCAGCACCACCCCCATCCCTAAACCAATAAATAAATTCTTTAAACTATTGGTCTCTTTCATATATTAATTATAATATACTCTCACCTGAATTTTACTTCAGGTGGTGCATTTCCATTTAGAACCCATGGAACTTGCATTTTGACATACCTTGACGTAATATACATCACAAATGTTCCCAAATACACAAGAAACAATAGTGATTCATATCCGGAATGGCCAAACTGGCAGTTTGGTTCAAAGGGTCACCCAAGCTCTACCTCAAATTGGTATTTCAGGAGAACCAGAAAAGCTACTAGAACTTGCCCAGAGAATAATTACCAATGAAACTGCCCGATATCTTGCCAGAACCACTGCCCCCCCCCAAAGACTCGTTTTATCACAACTCAAAAATGATCCTGGAAATATCGGAGTACACATGTGTGAATACAGTAGCGACGACCAACGGCACTAGATCTTCAACAATACCTCAATCGCCTTTTGCAACTGCAGGTCCGTTTTGGGATCATCACCAGGCTTTACTTCCACGTCAGGCTCAACTCCCTCACCATGAATATTTTTACCACTAGGTAGTAACCATTTGGCAATAGTGATATGAAGTCCGGAACCATCAGCAAAATCCTCCGGACTCTGGACTGTCCCTTTACCAAAAGACTTTTCTCCCACCAACTTTCCCCGGTTATAATCCCGCAGAGCTCCGGCTAATATTTCTGACGCTGAAGCACTGCCGCCGTTTATTAAAACTACTAATTTATCGTTCACTAATTTTCCCCGACCTTTTTCCACTTGATAAGTTATTTTTTGACCATCAGCTCCCGCCTGTTCTACCACCACTCCGTCTCTGATAAAATCGGACGCTACCAATACACTAGCCTGCAAAAATCCACCCGGATTATTTCGTAAATCCAGTACAATTCCCCCAAAAGCACCTCTATTTTTATTTTTTTCGACCAATATTTTATCCACCAGACTCGGCCAATCCTTATATACCTGCTCACTAAATTTATACAATTTTATCCAAACTACATTTTTTCCTTTTTCTGTCTTTACTTCCATCTCCAAACTGGGTACTACAATACTGTCTCTCTTTAAAGTGACGTCAAAAGTACCGGTCACTCCCTCCCGATACATCTTTAAAGTTACCTCTGTTCCCACCTTACCCCGAATTAAGTTCACCGCTTCGTCCAAAGATATCCCTGACGTGTCCCGGTCAATATTTTTTTCCACATCTTTTATTTTCAAAATCAAATCCCCTGCCTTTAGGCCTGCCTTTTCCGCCGGAGTTTTAGCCAAAGGCGCCATTACCGCCAAGGTTTTATCTTTATAACCCAGCTGAATTCCTACCCCACCGAATTCCCCCGCCAAATCTTCGTTACTGGCTTTATTTTCCGTTGGTGGCAAAAATACCGTATAAGGATCACTCAGCGATTGCACCATTCCCGAAATCGCTCCATAAACCATGTTTTTGTCTTTGATTTGACTTTTATCCAGGTATTTTTTTTGTAAAACGTCCCGGACTTGCCACATTAATCTTAAATCCAACCTATCTTTGCCTAAATTCTTCTCAAATGACTGATTCCAACCGATGCGGTAACCCGCTATCGTCGCTATCCCGACAATCGCCAAAACTAAAGCAATATTTCTTATTTTCCGCAACATCTTTTTATTCTAACACCAGCAATACTTTGCCACTTGAGGGATTTAGCCATACTCTTGATTTAGCTGATTCTTTAGACAGTTTTATCAAATCTTCAATTTCCTTCTTTTCCATTTTCACTATTGGGATCTCTGCCTCCTGAAAATTATTTTCTGTTTTCATTCCCACTAATATTATCCCCCCA
Organism: uncultured Gammaproteobacteria bacterium; assembly: GCA_964607745.1. GTDB lineage: Bacteria > Patescibacteriota > Microgenomatia > UBA12405 > UBA12405 > UBA12158. Next base: position 2,421 of record CAZSLG010000014.1, read on the forward strand.
ACTCCCAGTGCTTCTGCTTTTGCCACTATTGCTTCCTCCCCCTCCACCACAATTACCTCATCTTTGATGTTTGATGATATCTCCGATAAACCCTTTACCCATTTACCCCTAAATTCACCCCAACCCCTGATTTTACTCATCCCCTCTGCTTCCATTTCCCAACCCTCTAGATCAAAATTTATCTTCTCTTTTTCCACCCTTACCTTTTGACATGTTATGGGAGAACAATACTTGGCCTCAGATTCGCCTAAATACATTATCATTCCCAAATCATCAACCCCTAAACATTTTCCACTCATAGGCGATCTCAGCTGATGCAACCCAAACCATCCATAACTCCACAACAACTCGTTTTTAACTAATTTCCTACTATCAACCTTTTTTTTAACCTCTTCTTTTTCCGATACCTTTAAATTTTTCCACCCTTTTAAAGGTAATCTAATCACGCTTCCTCCCTCCAACTCATAAACCACATCATTTAAGCAAACCTTATCGCCGTCTTTTATCATTACCCTCACTCCTTCCGGCACCTTCAATACCCAAACAATCTTTTTCATGAACCTATTCTACTCGGCTTTGGTCGTGAAAGGCAACAAACCCAAGTGTCTGCACTGTTTTACTGCGGTCGCTAAACGCCTTTGATGTTTCATGCAAACACCCGTTATTGGTGCTGATAAAATTCTTCCCCTGTTTGACAAAAACGTGGTAAATTTCGAATAATCTTCCCATTTTGGGGTGCTTTTTTCTTTACAAAAAAGACATTCCTTCCCTCTCCCTTTTGTTGGGATTTTAAATTTATCTTTACCGCCGCGGGAATTTTTCATAGGCTAAAATGGCATCTCCTCTTTTGGCTCGCCGGAATCCTCGGCTTTAGCCGGGACGGAAGCGGCTTCTTCCGCTACTGGAGCCGGCTCGGCCCCTAAATCATCGGGGATGATAATATCCTCAATCGTTTCACCGACAGTTGGAACCTCTGATTCAGCCACCGGAGAATCAGTTCTCTGGCCACTGCTGCCGGCTCCAATTCCTTTATTGTCCAAAATAATCATATCGTCAATCACAATCTCTGATACTTGCTTTCGCATATTATTGGCGTCCACTATCTCCCGATATTGAATTCGGCCCTCAACATAAATCCGGCGACCCTTTGAAAGTAATTGTGAACACAGCTCGGCTAATTTGTTCCAAGCCACAATTCGATGAAATTGGGCGTCTTCTTTACGTTCTCCCTGTTTAGTTACCCAGGACCGGTTGGTGGCTAAACCCATAGATACTACCGCCATTCCGGCTGGAGTGTATCTCAGCTCCGGATCACGGGTTAAGTTTCCTATTAACAGCACTCGATTGAGACATCTACTTGGCATATCTTTATTCCTTTAATATTAAATAACGAATAACCTCCGTTTCTCGGTTAAGATAACTACTGATTTCCTTTGTATTTAAAGGCTTGGGGGTTGTGACTTTTAGCTTCCAAAAATCCCCCTTGTTATGATTTTTAATTAAATATGTCAGTTCCTTTGTTCCCAATTGTTCTTTTGAATTAATTTTAGCCTCAAAAGGTATCAGTACCTCCCCCAATTTAGAGAGAACCTTTTCCTTGTTCTTCTCTTCGGCTTTGGGGTTAAACACCACTACCACCTGATAATCAAAAACTTTTTTCATAAAGCTAATTAGCTTATCACGAGCTTCTTTATTTTACAATCATTTTTCAAATCTTCAATCACATATCTGAGTTTTATTTCGCCAAACTATCTGGAAACTTTTTTTCTAGCTCGTCAGCTATTTTTCCTGCTTCCTCATCTGTTTTCTTTAAATAATCATTAGCCATATCCACTCCACCCTGATAGATATCCCCCGCTAATCTCGTAGTATCCATTTCCACATCCACAATTGCCAAGATCTTATCAATTATTTCGTCAGGGATATTTTTATCTTCCCCATAAGACGCCAAAATTTCTTCGATCTTAACCAAAGCTTCAGACGACAACTCCATTCCCTTAACAATTTCCCTGGCCTCCTTTACGTTCATAATTTATTTTACGCCGTTGCGCCTATTGGACGCAAGATAGCAGCCGATCTGGCTCTCACAAACTTTTCTCGACCAGCCTGCATTGCCTCAAGTCTATCCCGACATGCCAAAGCTCTGGTCTCAAAAAGTTTTCTTCTCTCCAAAACCCGCTTTCTGGTTAAGCCTAATAAATCATATTCAGCCTTCCAACCATCTCTTTGTTCTTTTTTTACTGCCCTTCGTTGATCGATAGCAATTTCGTTTTTCTGGTCTTCTACGATAGCTCGAAAATCATTTACCCGAATTCCCATCCGATCAGGTAACTCCCCTACCGTCTGGAGTGCCTCACCGACAATTCCCAAGGTGGCCCCCGCTATCCCCTCTCTCTGATATCTTTCCCGAAGGTCAGTTGCTCTTTCCCGGACTGCACCGGTAAATCTTCCCCAACCCTCACGAATCCCCCGCCATGCTTCTCCGGCAGTATTTCTAAGCCTTTGAGTAAAGTTTTTTCCGGAATCATTCCAGCGGCTCAAAAGATCTTTCTTGACTTCCCCTGCCACACCAACCACTGCTTCAGCTGTTCCTCGAATTAATGTACCCTCTAATTTGGTTTCAGTTTTAATAAGTTTCATTCTGTCTGGCATACCCGTAACCATATCGTGTAATCTGTCCCAACCGTTGCGCAACCTACTACCTAATCTCTCAAAAACTCCGGGCTTTTTTGTTTCCATTTTTTATTTAAAAATGATTAATGAATAATTATATAGGATAAAACTTAACTTGTCAACTTTCTAACCTTTAAGCTATTTTGACCGTCCTCTACCCCAAAACCTTTCTTTTCAATTTCTATTCTCAACCTATCTGATTCTGTCCAATTTTTAGTCTCCCGAGCTATTTGTCTCAAAGCCGCCAACTTTTTTATT
>CAZSLG010000014.1:5361-8480 GCA_964607745.1 uncultured Gammaproteobacteria bacterium
AATCTTAAAACGGCCATATTATTGATTTCTTCAGGAATTTTCTCTTCCGTTAATGCCTCTCCTAGTTTTAAACCCAACACTTTGTCAAAATCCAACAATGTTGCCTTTTTATCCTCTACTTTGACCTTTTCGTCTCTTACCAATTTCCAAACTACCGCCATTGCCTCCGGCATTGCCAAATCATCACCAACAGTATTCTTAAAAAGAATTTTGTATTTATCATCTACTTTTCCACCGTCTTTATTTTCAACCACCAAATCACTCAATCTCTTTAAGGCCGTTTGTGCTGCCCTCAGTGAATCCAGTGAAAATGATGTCCCCCTGCGGTAATGCGACGACAACACTAAATATCTATAAGCCAGAATATTAAACCCCAGGTCTTTCAAATCAAAAACCGTATACAATCCTCCGGTTGATTTGCTGATTTTACTGCCATCAAAAGTAATAAAAGCATTGTGCATCCAAATATTGGCGGTTTGTCGCCCCCAAGCCCCATAGCCTTGAGCTATTTCATTAGTATGATGAATAGCGATATGATCCTCTCCGCCGGTATGTATATCAAAAGGATTACCTAAATATTTGGTTGACATCGCCGTACACTCAATATGCCATCCCGGAAATCCTATCCCCCATGGTGACTCCCATTCCATTTGTCTTTTAGTACCATCCTTGGGACTAAATTTCCACAAAGCAAAATCGGCCGGGTTCTTTTTTTCTAAATTTGTTTCCACCCTAGCTTTGATTTTTTCCAAATCCAAATGACCAAAATCACCATAACCCGAAAACTTAGCCGTATCAAAATAAATTCCATCGTTAATTTTATATGTAAAACCATTGGCCTCAATTTTCCTTATTAACTCAATCTGTTCTGCAATATGATCAGTCGCCCTTGGCATCACCGCCGGCATCTCAATATTTAATAATTTTAAATTTTCCAAAAATTCATTTTCATATTTCTTGGCCAAATCCCAAGCCGATACCCCTTCTTTTTTAGATCCCTTTTCCATTTTATCCTCACCCTCGTCAGCATCAGAAGTCAGATGTCCAACATCGGTTATATTAACTACCTGTTTTACCTCATAACCTAAATATCTCAGGGTTCGAACCAATACATCCCAGCAAATATAGGCATACATGTTGCCAATATGGGGACTGCTATACACCGTCGGACCGCAGCTATATATCCCCACCTTTCCGGGGACCATGGGTTCTAATTCCTCTTTTTTTCGGCTGGCAGTATTGTAAATAATCATTTATATAATTTTAATCCTTTTACTTCTTCAAAATGTTTTTTATTGTGGGTCACCAATTGTGCGTTAAATATTAAAGCTGTAGCTGAAATTATCGCATCAAAACCAACAACTACTTTATTTCTCGCTAATTCTCCGGCTGTTTTCGCCACTTCAGCATCTACTGTAACCTTTACTATTGGCTTTATCATCTCTTCCACTTCTGTAATCGATCTTTTATTATTCATTTTCTCTCCTGCCCACAACTCTGCAATAGTAATAACTGATATCAGTAGCTCCACCCTGCCGGTTTTTGCCTCCTGCATTATTTCATCCCAAACCCCTTTTCCCCTTCTTATTTTCTCTATTATCACCGAAGTATCAAGTATATATCTTCTTACCATCCCTTATATCTCCTCAATTTCCACATATTTTTTCTATTTTCCAATACATCAGACCAATCAAACTTGGACAAATATTTAGCTGCTCTGTCGGCTCTTTTTATGTAAGACTCCCAATCAAATTTTTTTTCTTCCTCTGGCACGATATTGGCCACCACCACTCCGTTCAGTTTTACCTTAGTTACCTGTTTTTTGTCTCTAGCCGCAATTAACAAATCAAAAAAATTTTGTCTGGCGCTAGTGGCATTTATCGTTTGAATCATAACTTAATGTACATCAACGTACATAAGTTGTCAACTGGTTATTATTTTATCGTTTCCAGACTGACAAAAGCTCCGTCTTTCTTCAGATTTTCAAAATATTCTTTTAGTAACATTGTTTTAATTTTCTTATACTCCTCTTCCTCATATTGAACATTGCCAATACAATACTGTTTAGAAGCCAGATGAAAACAAAACAGGCAATCCCGCAGATCAAAACAATTGTGGCAAAAATAACTGTGAGCCACATTGGCACAATACGATACATCAAATGAGTTGGAAACTTTGGCCGAATCCAGAACCCGGATACTGAAATTACACGACTTACTGCCCATACTGGCCATCACATACTCCGATTCCACCATGTTGTAACAAAACAATGATTTTTGGCAAACATAAATATGAGCCGAGCCGTAAATCAAATTTGACGAATGAACATCATCCGATGCCTCAATTACATCAGAATTTAATGCTCGATTAGCCTTATATAATGCAATCTTGTCAATCTGAATCAACAAATCAGCCAGACTTTTAATCTCGGTCTTTTCTTCCATCACATTTCCTCCTTGTCCCTTCTCAATCCACGCCTCTGGCGAAATAAATTTTTTATAACCATACTCTGGGCTGGAAAACACCGGCACCCCCGACAGCACACACTTATATTCTTTTGGTAAAAATAAATCTCCCGCCATAATTTGTCTGAAATCCCCTATTTCTAATGCCGGAGTCTCTGGAAACACTTCCTTCCAGATTAAGTTGTAAAGATCGATAAATGCTTGGTTCATCTTGATATTAAATTTTAACACTAACTGTTTTGGCCTTAAACGGCGAACAGTAAGTTTCGGCCGCCATAATCCGGCATACCATCTCCCGGGGATTTAAATCAGTTAAAATTTTAACTCCCAATTCATTAACTTCCCGGGGATCGTTTTTATTTTTCAAAAAAAACTCATCAATCTCAAAATTTAAATTCTTGGCGACTATTTCAGCATCGTCCCGCGCCAGCTTAAAGGCAAAATAATTAACCATATTAGCAAAAATACTTTGCAACACATCGGCCGACACCTGCATCAAATATTGCTGAGTCAAAACCACCGTCAAACCAAATTTTCTCGCCTCCGACAGAATGTGGATCAAAGATGGCGTTTGAATCACCGACACCTCATCCACCATCAATACTACTTTTTTCTTTACTAATCCCGCCTGCATAATCGTAAAAATCTGCTGAA
>CAZSLG010000014.1:8580-13527 GCA_964607745.1 uncultured Gammaproteobacteria bacterium
AAATCTGCTGAAATTCAGTTTCAAAAAACTTTAATATATTTTCATCACTCACCTCTTTCAATATCCCTTTTCGCCAAACACTATCGGTAATTAGGTTCTTTAAATTTACCAAACTCATCTTATCTATCCCAAAAAGCAAATTCAGGGCATATTTTAATACCCTGGCCAAATTTTGATTTCCCCGGACATCCATTACTGTCGAAAACAAATCCATTGTCAGCTCGGTTGATAAAGTCGGTTGACCCACATTGACAAATAAATTAGTCGACGTCTCCTTAAAATCAATCAACACCTTCGGTCCGACTTCAGTGTTTATCAAACCGGTTAAGCTGGCGTGCGGATCAATCAACACAAATGAGTACTCATCACTATATTTTTTTTAAACCAATCCTCAATCATTAATTTCATCAAAAAGCTTTTGCCGCTGCCACTTTGTCCAATAATCAGCGAATGGCGCCAAAAGTCATAGGACTTTATTGACATTAGATTCTCCTCAACTCTCTTAACTTTACATATTCCCTCTGGATACACGGAAAAGTTCATTTTACTATTAGTAAGTTCCGCCTTTACCTTGGCAATTTCCGAACTAATGCAGTTGTTTAAGTTAAAAGCCAAAAATTGATAAACATGAATCAGCGGCACCGTTCCTTTAGCCATCAACATTTCTTTGACCAAATAAACCAAGACATATCCAGGTAAATCTTTAAGCGGATTATACTTATTCATTCCAAAGGCCACCACTCTAACTTCTTTTCCGTTCATTGACTCCTTTTCCAGGAACTCAAACAAATTATCCTTTAGCCATTTAGCTCCCAATCCGCTTCCCCGCCATTCCTTATCAACCACCACCTCTTCCTCTTCGGTTAAATCGTCAGCTAAATAAAACGGACTTAAACGGCTATTTAATACATCAATCTTTTTATCACACCCGATAAAAAATTCTATCCGTCTATTTTGGTGCACCACTCTAAATTTAATTTTTTTACCATCCTCCAAAACCGTCTTAAAAAATTCCGCCCAGTTACCCGAACTGGCCTCATTTCCAAAAAAAGTAATTCGATACCATTTCATTTGCTTAATCTATTTTACCCTTAAATTCACTGGTTTGGGATAATGAAGCCGGATCCGGTTGCTGTTTCTTTTTCGGACCGGGTACAAACTGTTTTTTCTTAGCTTCCCTCTCTGGGTTTCCGGTTTCATCTACTCTTTGATTTCTTTCTGCCTCCTCCGCCTCCCGCTGTCGCTTGATATTTTCCAAGAATTGTCTCTCCTCTTCTTCGGTTTTTTTCTTCTTCTCATCCCTCACCTCCTCAATTTCTTTTTCAACTTGCCTCCCGGGAACATTTCTCAGTTTTTCTAATTCTTCCTGTTTTTTCCTTTCTTCTTCAGCCTTAACCTTAGCCGATTCCTCTTCTTCCATTGGTCTAATATTCCCCACCAACTCCGTCCCGGTAATTACCCCCGAAGCCATATTAACTGTTTCCTGCGCCGCTTTTTCCACTGTCTCCACCGCTATCTGCCCCAAACTGGAAATTACCTTTTTTATCATAAAATCCTTCTCCCTTCTAAGGCTTTCTGTAAAGTTGCTAAATCAGCAAAACCCAAATCTGCTCCCATTGGCAACCCGCTCCCTATCCTGGTTATCTTTAGATCTTTAGAATTTAGACTTTCTATCTTTTTCTTGATGTACAGTGCCGTTGCTTCTCCTTCCATTGTCAGATTGGTAGCTATTATTATTTCCTGTATTTGCTCCCCTCTCACTTTATCCAAAAGCTCCGCTATTTTTATATCCTCCGGTCCGACATGATCCAATGGATTTATCACTCCACCCAAAACGTGGTAAACACCCCTATACCCACCAATAGCTTCAAACGACAATACATCATCGGCCCGTTCTACTACACACAACTGGCTTCTGTCCCGGTTTTTATCACTACAAACCACGCACTTTTCTTCTTCACTCACCCCGAAACAGATTTGGCAAACTTTTACTTTCTCCTTCAAATCACTTATGGCCAGAGCTAAATCGTTATTAAATTCTCTTGGAGTCCGAAGTAAGTAAAACACTAGTCTGGCAGCACTTTTTGGCCCTACTCCCGGCAATCTCTGCAACAACTCAACCAACCGACTTAAAGCTTTGGGTAACTTAACCACTAGGTATAAAAATTAAAAATTTTAAATTAAAAATTACGGCTTAGAATAAGCCGTCCAATCCTCCCATATCCTTCATCTTTTTTGCTGCTACTTCCTGGGATTTCTTTAATATTTTATTGATTGTATCCACTAGCGCCTTATTTTCTACTCCGTTTATCGACAAATATTTTATCTTTTGGTCGCCAGTTACTTTTATTACTATTCCGTTTTCCTCAATCTCCACCATTTCTGCTTCGACCGCCTTTTTTAACCTAAAGGCTTGGGCAATCATTTTAGCTTTATCAAACATAATTTATTTTAACACCCTCTCAACTAAATATCTTTTCAGCAATTTCATTAATTTCCTCTTTACCTGCCGGAGCAGGAGCGCCGGCTACTTCCCTTGCTATCATCTTTTTCCCCTCTGCCAATAGACATTCGAATTCAATTTCTTCCCCCAATATTTCCGTCAAACCCGTGTTAACAATTTTTCGATTCTTAGCCTCCTCTAACCTTTCTTTATGAAATTTATAAAACACTTCCAAAACCAGCACCCCGTTTTCGATTTTTCCCGGTCTGGCAGCCCTTAAGAAGGCCTCCACCGAATGATTGTACGGTTTAACTGCCGCCAACACCTGGTTCCATTTTTTTTCAACCTCCTCCAAGCTTATCTTCCCACTACTTTTTATTGATATTCCGGGTTTATCTTTCTTCGGCTCGCTGACCATTACTTTTTTTTCTATAATCTGTATTTCTTCTTTTTGATTTTTGATATTTGATTTTTGATTTAAAAATTCCACTACCGCCAACTGCAACGGTAATTGCGACAGCTCGGTCAGCTTTTCTTTCGTCCCGGCCTCAATTAACAGTGACAACCATCTTATTACTGCCACCATATCCATACCTTCTGCCACCTTTTCACCTACTCCATAAAACGACAATAATTTTGTCTGAAAATAATTAACCCAAATTTCTCGCAATATCCCAAAATCGGCTCCCCTGATCGCTAATTTTTGCAGTTTCTCCAATATTTCTTTCCCTAAGTTTTTCATCAAGTCACTCTCTATTTCCTCACCCCGGTATTCTCCGTATTTTTCCAAAAATTCCGATATATCCTTGACACTAATACTCTTACCAACCTCTAAAAATATTTCATTAAAAGACCGCTGCAAGTTGCGAAAACTTCCGTCTGATCTTGAAACTAATAATTTAGCCGCTGCCGGTTCAATTTTTATTTTTTCTCCGTCAATGATTTTTTTTAGTGACGACATTAAATCTGCTTCGTTACCTCTGGTAAAATTAACCCGGCTCAGGCGCGACAACACCGTGTCCGGAATCTTCTCCTCGTCAGTGGTACACAAAATTAGAAATAGGTCATCAGGTGGCTCTTCCAAAAGTTTCAGTAGGGCATTAAAGGCCTCCCGGGTCAACATATGAACTTCGTCAATTATCATTACCTTCTTCCGGAGACGGCTGGGACTTAAATATGCTCCCTCTTTAAGACTCCTAACATCGTCAATTCCCCTGTTTGAAGCCGCATCAATCTCTAAAATATCCAAACTGTTCCCCTTCAATATTTCCTTACAATTAACACATTCATTGCAGGGTTCAACACCTTGGGGCTTCAAACAATTTATGGCCCGGGCTACAATTCTGGCCGCTGATGTTTTCCCCGATCCTTTAGGTCCGGCGAAAAGCCAGGTTTGAGGAATTTCTTTAGCCTCGAGCAACTTCTTTAATTTTTCCGATACGTCGGGTAAATCCAACTCACATACTCTCTGCGGCCGATACTTAAGATGAAATACTGACATCAAACCATTCTATCTTATTTCATCAAGTTTTCCACCCCATGAATCATCCATTCTTTTAGTACCTCATCTAAATTATTATTCAGCAATTTGGCTTCATATTTTAATTTTTCAGTACAAATTACTATATCACCCAACCGTATCAATCCATCACTATCTACTTCTCTCGACATCGGAAAAGCCAACACTTGAGGTATGTAACTTTTTTTCCGGTATTTTATGTTTAGTTTTTTTGCCCTTATTTTACCCATAAAAACAATACTCAGTTCCGTATCACTTTCCCAATATCCTAAGTCTCTTAGTGCTTTTCTGGCGGCAACTCTGACTTCTTTCTCCTTTAATCCCCAGTTTCGGGGATGTTTTATCAGTATCACGTTAATTTCTCTTTAACAATCCTGGCTACCTCATCTCCGCCGACTTTACCCCCCAGTCTTTTCATCGTTTCTCCCATAATTGCTCCGAAATTTCTTCCCTTCTCTAATATAACCTCATCGACTATTTTTTCAACTTCTTCTTCTGATATTCCCACTGGCAAATACTTTTTCAACACCTCTATTTCATAATCCTGCTCAGAAACTAAATCTACTCTTTCTGCTTTCAAAAACATCACTCTCGCCTCTTCTTTATTTTTCATTTCCTTTCGCAGTACTTTTATTTCTTCGGATTCGTCCATTTCCCCACTCGGTAGTTGTAGTTCCCTTTTATCCAAAACTGAAATCAAATACCTTAATACACCCACCACTCGAACGTCTCCTAATTTTAGGGCGGCATCACAGTCAGTTTTTAATTTACTTCGCCACATTTCGTCTTATTTTCTTAGATCTTCGGCGGCATTTCTTCCGCCAAATAATAACTTTTTTCAATGCATATCTCTCTTCCGACGGTTTGCTGTAAGCAGTTCTTTTTCGAATCTCTTCAATTATGTCTTCCTCCAAACACAACCTCCGAAATTTACCAATAATATCGTCTTTTGACTCACCCTTTTTTTTAGTAACTACAATTGCCA
>CAZSLG010000015.1:0-12483 GCA_964607745.1 uncultured Gammaproteobacteria bacterium
TAAACTTTCTTTGGTATATTTCTCGTAACCCTTACCATATCCGATTTCCTCCATCAATTTAGTTTCGGCGTTACGGAGGTTAAGGGGAATCGGTAAATTTCCCAATTCTTTAACATCAGCCAGAGCTGACATATAGGCGTTATAAGCACCTCTATCTTTTGATGATTTAGCCAAATACACCACCCCAGCCGCCAAATTTTCCTGGCACTCGGGATATCCAATAGTCTCTACTGCCCGAAAAACAGCGTTGGCCACTACCAGGGCCGTGGGAGAGGCTACATCTTCTGACGCAAACACCACCATTCTTCGGGCAATAAATAATGGGTCCTCACCAGCCGCCACCATTCGGGCCAGATAATATAGTGCCGCATCAACATTGCTGGCTCTCATTGATTTAATAAAAGCCGAAATAGTGTTGTAGTGTTCTTCCCCTTTTTTGTCAAAACGTAAATAGGAGTTCTGGAGAGTATTTTTCAGCGACTCAATTGATAAATCAGAATAGAGGGTGGTGGCATTATCAATCATGGTAATGGCTTGTCTGGCGTCACCGTTGGCCATCACAATCAGCCACTCTTTGGCTTCCTTTCCCATTTTTCCTCCGACTTTTTTCACCGCCCGGGCAATTATTTTTTCAATTTCAGTCTCACTCAGTTCTTTTAGTACAAATACCCGGCAACGGGAGAGAAGTGGTGCTATCACCTCAAAACTGGGATTTTCAGTAGTGGCTCCGATCAAAATTAGGGCTCCCGTTTCCACATAAGGCAGTAGATAATCCTGTTGGGCTTTGTTGAAGCGATGAATCTCATCTAAAAACAATATCTTTTTGATTAACCCCGGAACTGTTGACGACACAATTTTTCTAATATCATCTTTACCGGCTGACACTGCTGACAATTGGTATAACTCTGCTTCGGCTGCCTTAGCCAAAATTCGAGCCAAAGTAGTTTTACCCACTCCGGGCGGTCCCCAAAAAATCATGCTAAAAATTTGTTTATTTTCAATAGCCAACCGCAATGGTTTTCCCTCACCCACCAGATGTTCCTGTCCCACAAAGTCAGCTAAATTTTCCGGTCTAATCAAGCTAGCTAAAGGCGATGTGTCAATCAAGGTTTTGGGTTTTATTCGGTAATACCTCTATACTAATTTACCCTTTCCTCTTTTTCAAGCCCTAATTTGCCTCTTTCTCACAAACTTAATTATCAGCAATGCCGACACCCAAACAGGCGACAAAACCACCAGGTAGATAATCAAACTCCCAAGAGACCGTAAAATCAATACCAAACTCCGGACGGCGTCTTTAAAGATAACCATCGGCCGCCATTCATTAGTCGGTGCATAAGGCAGAGCTAATTCGTCGGTGGATAAATAGACCATTACTTTGCTTAATTTTGCCGATTGTTCGTAATATTTTTGCTGTCCTTTAACACTGTCAATTTGTGACTGGAGTGAAATCAGCTCTCTTTGGACATTAAGAAGATCGTTAATCGCCGTCGCCTTATCTAATATTTTCTCAAACTTTATTTTTGTCTTATTCAATACATCCAACCGTGCCCCCAAATCTTCGTATTGATCAGTCACGTCAGTTCCGGTCACTGATTCTGATACCACCTTTACCGCCATTTTTTTGAAAGCCGTCATCGCCTCTGTTCTTCTATTTTCCGGCACTCTTACCGAAATTGTGCCACTAGCGGCTCCTTCCGGTTTTGACAAATCGGAATTTACCAAAAATCCACCCAAACCCTTAGCTGTTATCTCGATGTCGGAAATCACCTCAGCCACATCTTTCACCTGAAGCGACAATGAACTATTTTGAATCACCAGTCGGCTACTGGTATCGGTTGGTGCCACTTGTCGTCCTGGGTAATACTCCGATTGAATGTTCATCATTTTACCACCAGCAAAACCTCCTCCGGCGGAAGGTAACATATAGTCCACTTGACTTCGGCTAGCTACTAAATTCAAAAAATTACCCTTTACCCAAAGCACCCCCAAAACAATCAAAATAACTACTGCCCAGTTTCTTTTTAGCCAATTTATCATATTACAAATGCTAACATAGAGAAAATACAATGTCCAAAAAATTAATTATTATCATCATCGTCTCCCTAACCCTCCGTTTCTTTTCCCTAAACCAGTCTCTCTGGCTTGATGAAGCCACATCGGCCAATGTTGTCAAAAACTATTCTTATCAGGATATCATTACCCAATTCTCTCCTTCCGATTTTCATCCACCACTTTATTATCTAGTTCTCAAAACCTGGACCTCCATCTTTGGTTATACAGAATTTTCTCTTCGTTTGCCTTCAATAATATTTTCTCTCGCCACTATTCTTTTAGTTTTTAAAACTTTTGGTTTCTGGCCATCATTATTGTTAGCCACCAATCCCCTCTATTTATATTATTCCCAGGAAGCCCGGATGTACTCGATGGGTACTTTTCTAGTTTTCTGTGCTTATTTGGCTTTTCGAAATCGGAGAATTTTTCTTTATTTTCTTTTTGTATATTTATCCTTTTCCACTTTTTACGGTACTATTTTTCTTTTTGCTGCCATTAGTCTTTTCTTTTTAATCAAAAAAGAGTTTAACAAATTTTTAATATATTCAGCCGCAATTATTTTGCCTCTATTGTTTTGGTTGCCGCTTCTTCTTAGACAGTTTGAATCGTCAATTGCTCTCAGAAACAGTGTCCTTAATTGGTCCTCGGTTTTAGGGCCAGCCAATCTAAAAAATATTCTATTAATTCCTATTAAATTTACTCTCGGTCGTATCTCTTTTTACCCCAAAATTATCTATTATTTATTAGCCCTTTTTTTAACCGTACCTCTCTGGACATTGGTATTTCTAAAATCATTTGGAAAGCGACTCGAGGCTTTTGTTTTTTGGACTACTCTTTTAGTCGGTTTTGTTTTTTCCCTCTTTACTCCGATGTTTCAATATTTTCGCTTCCTTTATTTACTGCCATTCCTGGTCATTATAATAAATAAAAATATTTTTTATCTTTTTATCTTTTTATCTTTTTCCTTGCTGTATTTATTAAACCCCGCCTATCATCGTGAGGATTGGAAAAGCCTGACCGCCACCCTACCCGATTCCGTCTACATGATTCCTTCAGCTGCCGATCCGGTCAAATATTATCGCCCCGATGTTAAAATCAACGATTTATCCAAAGGTATTTTTGCCAATCAAATTACGGTTCTTCCCTATGTTACTGAAGTTCACGGACTTGACTACAAAAGCAAACTTCAACAATCCGGCTACACCCCCGACTCTATTTCCAATTTCCGTCAATTAACTACTGAAACTTGGTCTAAAAAATCTCACTAATACTAATTTTTCTGGCCTCTCCCGGTGTTAAATTTTCCAATTCTAATTTCCCAATTCTAATTCTCAATAGTTTCTTTACTCTCAACCCCGCCTGCCAGCAGATTGATCTGATTTGTCTTTTTTTACCCTCGTACATGATTATCCACATTTTATTACCACTGACTTTCTTTATTCTGTTAATTCCGGGATTAATTTTACTAGCCTCTATTTTTCTGTCTGCCTCCACCTCATATTCCTTCTCTAAATGAAACTTAGGGTGAGTTAGTTTTAAAGAAAGGTCGCCGTCATTGGTCAAAATCATTAATCCCTCCGAGTCCAGATCCAGTCTTCCCACCGGATAAAGTCTTTTAATACTTTTAGTCAAATCAGTTATCTTAGATCGTCCCCATTCGTCACTCGAGGTTGACACCACCCCTCGGGGTTTGTACACCGCCCAATACTCCTTTTCTTCTACATCACCGATTGTTTCTCCGTCAACCCTAACCTCTTCTTCTCCATTAATCTTATCTCCCAGTACCGCTATTTTTCCGTTGATAGTTATCCGTCCATCAGCAATTAATCTGTCGCTCATTCGTCTCGACGCCACCCCGGTAGCTGCTAAAAATTTATTTAATCGAATCATTGGTATTTATGGACGGTGTTTTCGTGTAAAACCAGTTGCCTGGAAAAAAGTATAAGCCGGAGAAGTACTTTCGACTGGAGCCATTTCCGTTGGTTCCTCCTCAACTGGTTTTAGTTGAATCAATTTTCCGGTCGGACCTACGAGAAATCTGTTTGGGTATTTTTTTAAAGATCTTTCTGTTCTCCGAGCTTCAGTCTCGTGAAGTTGAGCCATCGCGTCTACAATTTTGCCGACCACGGAGTAATTTAACACAAATAGGTTAATATATTCTATGACCGATAAATATACCGCTCTTTGGCTATCTCATTCTTCCATTTCCGCTTTTTTGGAATGTCCCCGTTCATATTTTTTAAAAAACGTTTACAAAGACCCAAAAACCGGCCATAAAGTTAAATTAATCTCACCCCCCTTAGCTCTAGGGCAGGCAGTTCACGAAGTCGTCGAGTCTCTTTCAGAATTAAAAACCGACCTTCGTTTCAAAAAGCCGCTGATGGAAAAATTCGAAGAAGCTTGGAAAAAAATATCCGGCGTATCGGGAGGCTTTGAAGATAAGGACACTGAATATAAATACAAAAGCCGGGGAGAAGAGATGATTCGAAAGGTTTCTAAAAACCCAGGCCCACTAGGAGAACTCGCCGTCAAAATCAACATGGATTTACCCTATTTTTGGTTATCCGAAACCGACAACGTAATTCTTTGCGGCAAAATTGACTGGCTGCGTTTCCACCCGGACACTGACACTGTTGAAATTATTGATTTCAAAACCAGTAAAAATGACGAAGGTCCCGATTCCCTTCAATTACCAATTTACCACCTTCTGGTTCACTATTGCCAAAACCGTCCCGTCACTGCCGTCTCTTATTGGTATCTTGACCGGTCTGATGATCTGACCCCCCAAAAACTACCCGATTTAGTCAAATCTCAGGAAAAAATATTAAAAATTGCCAAACGGGTTAAACTCCAGCGTTCCTTAAACAAATTCGATTGTCCGGAGGGGGATAAAGGTTGCCGGGCTTGCCGTCCCTACGAAAGAATTCTTCTGGGTGATGCTACTCTTGTCGGCCACGACGCCTTCAAGGCTGATATCTATGTTCTTAATAACGCTATTTCATCGGCTTCCAGAGATCCTAAGTCTGGCACTGTTCTTTGACTTCTATTTTCACTAAATCTTCTGGCCGGTTCAATATCGGCTGGATTTACAAAAAGTGCCGGGTTTGGTGCTCCAAGATGTGCCAGAGGGATAGCCCTCATAACCACCTCTGACAACCCAAACTCTCCAGATGCAAAAGGAAAAGGTTTTTTGTCAGGTTTATTATTCATTACCGTTTCTTATACAGGAGGTGTCCTTATAAATCAAGTCAACCTAGAACAGCCCCATTTGGGGTTCAGCGGCAATCTTTGGATAACTGAAATCAACTTCGATAATCCGTGACGTATTCCATTTGTCTTTGTATTTCAATTGTCCGTTTTTTTGGCCATAATCATAAACTTCTTTGGTTACCATCACATCCATTTCACAATATTTTAGGAGTTTTGCCAGTGATTCCTCGGAGTGTTCTTGCCAATAATAAACGGCATTCAGGCCATTATCGCTTTTGCCATGCCCCAAAGTTTCGGAGGCAATAGCATTAAGGCTTAACCGAAACCCGAGCGCTCCTTTGACATGATCCATCAGGTCAAAATGTTTTAGTTTTTTAAAGTCATACGGCGCCAAAGGCATCAGCGCCGGCACATCAAAATGAAGCGAATTAAAACCGATAATCCGGTCGGCATTAGTAAACAGCGGCCACATTTTAGCCAAATCCTCTTCCCAAAAACTCTCCATCTCTCCTCCGGTCTCCGTACCCTTTTCATCCACTTCCCGCCTATAAACCGAGACTATTGATATCCCCAAATCTGCCGGATTATCACCCTTAATATCATCAAATATTTTTTTAGTTTCCAGATCAAAAATTACTTCAGTCACCACAGGAATTGATAATACCACTGTCTATCTTGTCTGTCCAAAGCCGATGAAATCCGGAATTTTATTTTGTTCTATCAGGGTTCCCGGGACAATTGTTCCGGCTCCGAATTTATCATTAATTAAATCAGCCGTTTTCGTCAGTTTAATAAATTTGCTTCTTTTACCAAATAAATCATCCTGAATCCACAGGGCCGGTTTCAAATCAAAGATATAAATTACTACCCGCCTGACTTCACCTTTTATCTCCCTTGGTAACAATTTAATTGCCTCTCGGTATATTTCCCAGCCATTCACCATTCCTGACTTTACCCGGCCAACCTTATGCCAAGAACCATTGTTAAGCAACAGCCATAGAGCCACTCCGGTCGCCATTCTTTTCTTTCTTCGTAATTTATTACCCGATTTTAAACTCAACTGATATATCACCGGCAGCAACTCTGTTTTGCTTTTAGCCCGTTTTTTTAAGGAATATATATTGCTGTAACTTTTTTTAGATCCTTCTTTTTTGCCATCCATCTCTACCCCCCGCAGTCGCCAATACCAATACTCTCCCAGCACCGAACAAAAAATTGATTTTAGTTTTTGGCGGGAGGCTAAATAAAAATCCCAGGTATTTTCAATTCCTGCTAGTTGCAACCGTAGAGCTGTTCGCCAATTAATGCCGTTAAGTTTAATCAAATCAAGTTTCTTATATATGTTTTCAAAGTTGTCTGAATTTATTTCCACTAGCCCATCTGGTTTTTGCATGTTGGACGCCGTTTTCGCCAAAAAGCGGTTTGATCCAATGCCGATAGATACCGTCAGCCATGGACCGATTTTGTCGGCAATTTCTTTTTTAATTTCTTTAGCTGTTGAGATTAAGTTTCCTTCTACCCCCTTAAAATTAACAGCAAACTCATCAATTGATTTAGCCACCACCTGCGGTGAATATCTCACCAGAACTTTTTTTAATTGTCGGTGAATAAATCGATATTTTTGGGTATCCGGTTCCAGAACCACTATATTAGAACAGATTTTCCTGGCTTCCGACACCCTGGTCCCTGTTCCGATTCCTAACTTTTTGGCTTCCCGGGAAGCCGCCAAAATCACCCCTCGTTCGCTTTTATAAGCCGCTACTGCCACCGGCTTTCCTTGTAATAGTGGATTACTAAGCTGCTCAATGCTGGCAAAGCAGGAGTTAACATCCACGTGCATTTGTCTAGACGGATCCATCGGCTACTTCCAAGAGTCTCCAAAATAAGTTTTGGGTGTCCAGTTCCAGTTTAAAAAACATGCCGTTTGAGATTACTGAAAAGATATGAACCAATTTTCTGCCACAATAGTATTGATGGTGTAGTCCCACTGTTTCCACCCGCCAATCGCGGTTATTCCATTGAATTTGGATCGGCCGAAGTTTCCGCTGATGGTGATTAAAATCCATAATCACCGACACTGGACTGTTTATCTCTTCCGTCATGAAATAATAATACCCGAACAAAACCCGAAGATGCAATAGGTCAAATTTAGTCTACAATATTTCCTATGTCTGTTATCAGCAATCTTTTCCGGCGCACCAATCAAGATGTGGCATCTCGGGGTTACGCGGCCGCCATGAATTCAGTTCTTAGTCGGACTAATTCCCAGCTGGTCGTTAAAGGTTTAACGCCTTCACTAAAAAAAACACTTTCCCATAACCGGGTACTTTTGATCTCCAACCACCCCAATCAGGCCGAAGTTTTGGCCATTTTGGCCGCTCTCCCACAGCGTTCTGATTATTATCTAGTGGCCAATCATAAGTTTTTTTCAATTCTCCCCGCCATCGACCACCATCTGATTCCTGTCTATATCGATCATCAATCTACTGAAAAACACGTCAGCTGGAAACTAAGACTATTCAAAAAACTTCATTATCACGCAGATTTAGATAAAACCATTGCCCATCAAAAAAATATTGACAGTATTGCCCTAGCCTCTCAAAAACTATCTGCTGGTGCCCTGGTCCAAATCTTTCCGGTCATAAAAGATGCCACCAAAGAATTTTCTCCCGGGGTTGGCTATCTTTTAAAAAATTCCCAATCAATATCAAAAACCCAGGTAGTTATGATCCACGTTGCCGGTACTTCGGATCTGGACTATTTGCGTCTTCTGCCTTTCGTGGGTAAGTTTTTACCTCCTTTTGAAATTACCTTTTCTCACGCCTATTCTGCCTCCGATTTTATTGCTGAAACTGGCCAGGCTACCGCTAACAATTTAGAAATAACCTATCGGGCCTGGTTTTCTTCAGTTAACCATCTTTTAACCAAACCCACCCTTGGTTTTCGGGCCGTCAACCGCAGCTATCTTCTCTTTCGCACCCTCCTTCTCTGGCTCTTTACCACTCACTAGATTTCTCTTTTCCTTAATACAAAATAACTTAGAGTTAATAAACCCACGCTACTTCCTGCCCAGTATAATATTTTCCACCACGGCCATTGATTGCCGCCACTGCCATCATTATTATTTGGTTTCATATCTTCAGTTTTTGTTTCCGCCACTCCCAATACATTTTCAATAAATCCTTCTCCGATTCCGCCTTGAGTATCAAGAATATCTTCGTGTTTGAGATTCACCATTCTTTCGTTGCTAAAATCTCCTGGACTACAGCCATTGCCGGCTCTGACCTTAAAATAATATTTCTTTCCCCCGCCAAGACTTTTAACGATATATTCTGTTGTATCACTATTTCCAACATTGGGATTACCAAACAACATTTCCCCGCTTTCGTATCCATAGGCCAGAAGATAATAGGAGACTGGGCTCTCGGCTTTTTCCCATTTTAGCGTCACCTCGTTGTCACCGGTAATTTTAGCGCTCAACAAATGTGGCGCACCCCCTGGTTTCTCATCTTTACATTCCGCCGAATTGTTATTGGATGAATTATTACTTTGCGTTGGAGTGGCGGTGGGTGTAGGTGTTGGGATGTTAGTTGGTGTCGGTGTTGGGGTTGGGCTGGGTACAAAAGTGTCCACCAAGACCTGTCTCTCTTCAGTCCTTGACATATTGGCCGCCGTATCTTGACATCTGACTTGATAATAATTACTGCCATCAGCCAAATTTGAAATTCTGCCGGTAAAATGATTATCACTGCCTTTTGTCATTTCAATGTCTTGCCAAGTCTTCACCTCATCAATCCACCCGGCATCACTTCCCACCGGATTCACACTACCTTTCTGATATTTCCACATCAAATTATGGTTACCGGTTGACAGTGCATATGATTTTTCTTGCCAATCAACCTCACCGGAAATAGCAGTTGGTTGATCAACATCGTCAATAAAAAATCTTAAATAATCCCAACTTCCATCACCACTTACTTTCCACCAAAATCCCACACTTCCATTACTTGCCAAGTTTATATCTTGTTTCAACCAGCTTTCCACATTATCATTTGTTCCCATATTTCCCGATTTAGCCGAACAGGATCCTTCGGTTGAATTGCCACAATCAATCACCCATGGAGCCAAGCCGCCGCTTACCCAACCTGACAAATTTTGATTTTCAAATTTCCCATTAACAATCAAATTCCTTTCAATCCAGCATCTGTCGGCATTATCTGTTTGGACCACCACATCGGTATAGTCAACGTTAATTTCTTCTCCGTCATCCGGTGTCGGATCAATAAAACCAATAACCGGCTCGGTCTTGTCAAAAATTACTAGCGAACTATCAGTTGTCTCTGTTACGGTCACGCCTGCATTATCGGCGGCATCAAAATAATCGATACTAAAACTAACCTGGCCCTCACTGTCTCCGTTAGCCATATGATAATGGGCAAACCATTCATTGCCGTTAGTGGGTAAATTATTGGCCACATCCGATTCTGAAATATGGTGTCCGGCCATATATACCGATGGTGGTTTAACCGGTTCATTGGAGAAAAAGTGCAATGTAACCACATCTCCGACCTTCGCCCGAGAAGTATTGGTATTATTCGACGAAATATGTACCGAGCTAAAATTTGGTGCCGTTTTATCTATGTTAATTTCTCGGGAACTTACCTCCTCATCGTTTCCATTATTATCATTACTGTAATAGCGAAGATACCACTGCCCTTCAGCGTCAAAAGTTAATGGTACTGTATATTCTCCGAAACCATTTCCACTTATTCCTGGTACACAAGTTGTCGAATTGTCATCATAGCACCAATAAATATTATTGCAGCCGGAATTATCATCAAGGCAGGTCAGTGAAACATTTACGTTGTTTTTGGTCCAAGTTCCGAAAACATATGGCATCGCGTTACTTGTGGTTATTGGAGGTGTTGCATCGTCGCAATTTTCATCAATACTTACATCACAATCGTTATCCAGTCCGTCACCGCAGACCTCTGGACCGGAATAAATACAATTGTAATTGTCGCAAGAATTACCAATTCCATCGTTATCATCATCAAACTGATTAGGATTTGCCGTATTTTGGCAATTATCACAACTATTGCCGATGGTATCACTGTCATTATCTTGTTGAGTCGGATTTGAAAGATTGGCGCAGTTGTCACAAGCGTCACCAATCCCGTCCCCGTCCACATCTGCTTGATTTACATTTATGCTCATCACGCAGTTATCGCAAACATTTCCAATTCCATCGCCGTCAGTATCTTCCTGCCCAAAATTAGCCATCCCGGCACAATTGTCACAGACATTGCCTTTGCCGTCACCGTCGGAATCGGCCTGATCAGGATTGGCTGTCAACTGACAATTATCAGTCGTATTCAATATCCCATCATCATCACCATCTTCGTCACAAGCGTCACCTAAACTATCACCATCAGTATCGGTTTGATCCGCATTAGAAGTTGTTGGGCAATTATCCAGTGAATCTTCTACTCCGTCACTATCAATATCAGGCAGTGTCACTGTCACCGTAAAAGACATATTTCCCTGATTCCCAGCGCTGTCGGTTGACTGACAATTTACCGATGTTCCCCCCAGTGGGAAAAAGCTACCCGATGACGGCAAACAGGTAACGGTGGTGTCACCATCTCGCAAATCAGTAACTGTCGGGCTGAATCCCACCACCGCCCCATTTTGTCCGGCATCAGCCTCGACACCGACATCATCAAAGGGTGAAAATTGAGGTGCCACTGAATCTATTTCAAAATCCAAAGTTGAAATTAATGATGTATTTCCCGCCCAATCCTGAACCCCGAATTTTATTTGATGAACCCCGTCCGTCAACACCCCGGTAGTACAGCTAAAAGCAAAATTGATATCATCAGTTCCACTAATGGTGACACAATCGGGGTTACTGACGTTTTTATCGATACCATCAATTTTGTAAGTTTTTATATTCCCCAATTTATTGATGCTGTCAAAACCCAAGTTATCAGTAAAATTAATTAGCAAACTTGGATTATTAACATTTATTAAGCCGCTTGGAGTAGGTATTCCTGACAATACTGGTCCGAAATTATCGACCGTAAAACTGGTAAACCAAAAACTGGTGGTATCAAACGAATTTCCGGCCAAATCCGACACCGACACGGTAATTCCCGTCGCCCCCGAGGTATCAATCCCATTAAATTCACATCGGCTACCGGTATAAGCCCCTAATACCGTTATGAAATTAATGCCATTATCAGTCGAATAACGGCAGCTGCCCGTATCAATTCCTGACTCGTTGTCAGACACTGCCGCTGAAATATCGGATAGATTTTTTATCGCCAATGTCCCCGTGTTTTGTTTCGAAGGTACAATTGAAATCACTCCCACATTTGGCTCTGTTTTATCAATATTGGTTATGGTTACCGTCTCTGTGTCCGTATTTCCGGCGGCATCGGTGGCCACAAAGTCAAAAGTATCATTGTTAACAAAAACGTGCGAAGAACTGTTCAATGTCCCCTCATCGGTACTGGCGTTTACCGTAATACTTTGATTTGTCGGTCCGGTTTCGTAGGACCCGATAGTAATCACCGGAGCCACTTTATCAATGTTGCTTATGGTCACCGTTTCCGAAGAACTATTACCAATCTGGTCGGTAGCCGTGAAAGTAAATGAACCGTTGGCGGTAAACAGATGCGACACCGCATTTAAAGTTCCCTCGTTGGTTGTTGCCTCTACATTAATATTTTGATTTGTCGGTCCGGTTTCGTAGGACCCGATAGTAATCGCTGGCGCCGTGGTATCAACTACTATATTTTGACAAACCAGATTACTTTCTAATCCGGCATTATTTCTTGACTTCACCAGTATTGCCCCCCATTCCCTGTCAATCGATTGGTCTACTACTCCGTTAGTATTTTCACTCCATTCAATTCCTCCGGATATTAAGTGAGTACACACTCCCTCATCAAATTTGTATTGGTACTTTTCTAAACCTGACTCATTATCAGTGCTATTAAAACTTGACTTTAATTTAGTTGCCGATCTAACAGCGTAATTTATCACCGGATCCGAGGGTGCCGAAGTGTCATATTTCAAGACTGAAGTTCCGGTATAGACACTGCTGTTTCCCGACACGTCCACCGCTCTAAGATCAAAATAGTAACAGTGGCCATCCTGAAGCCAGGGGTACCCATCTCTCCAGGAATAACCAATCTGAGTTGCCCCTCCCAC